>JAXDMY010000194.1:0-3994 GCA_034665805.1 Alphaproteobacteria bacterium | reverse complement strand
GTCTGGGGTTCAGTGGCGAAAGCTCCCTTCCAAGCACTCTCTGTGTGTATCGCTCTATATATAAAGGAGAGTGCCGCACGAGCGGGCCCTGCCAGGACTGGGCAGGACCGTATCGCTGCGTTAGCTTACGTTCCGACCCGGAGATTGGGATTTATGAAACCCGGTTATGTCGCACAGGCCCTGATCAACCTCGTCGGCGCGAAGCACTTCATGCCCGATGCTGCGGCAGCCCCGCGGCATGTCAATCTCAACGGCGCCACGCTCATCGAACGCGGCGGCGCGCTCGAACCTCTGACGCCGGCACTCACCGCCATGGGCCATCAGGTGCGTGCCATCGGCTTCGATTCCGGGGTGAACGGGATTCGCCGCGTCGCCCGCGGTTACGAGGGCGGCGCCGACCCACGCCGTGAAGGCGTGGCGCTGGGCGATTAGGATGGCGGCGGCTGATCGCGCGATGGACAATAATGATGTTTTCCGCAACGCCTACGGCCTACATCAGGCTGGCCGGCTCGCCGAGGCAGCCCGTGGCTATGGCGAAGTGCTCGCCGCGAATCCCCGGCAATTCGAGGCGTTGTTTCTGCTGGGCATGGTGCATCTTCAAACCGGCCGATTTGATGAAGCCGAGCGCATTCTGTCGCGCGCCGTCGCCGTCGATCCACAATCGGAAGATGCGCATTCGGCACGCTCGACAGCGTTCCAGCAGATGGGGCGCCACGCGGATGCGCTGATCTCGCTCGATTCGCTGCTCGCGCTTAAACCAGGCCACTCTATTGCGTGGAACAGTCGGGGCAATGCGCTCTTGACCCTGAACCGGTACGCCGAAGCGATCGCCAGTTATGATCGCGCAATCGCGTCGAAGCTCGATTATGCCGAAGCCTGGCACAACCGTGCAGTCGCGCGAATAATGCTGCAGGATTACCCCGAAGCGGAATCCGATTTGGATCGCGCTTTGTCGCTAAGGCCCGATTATCCCGATGCGTTGGAGCATCGCGGAATCGCGCTCGCCGCCCAAGGACGCCATCATGAAGCACTGAGTAGCTACGATGCCGCAATCAACTCGGCCCCGCCTCAAGCGGAACTGATCTGCCGGCGCGCCGATTGCTTTTTGCATCTGGAACGGTTCGCCGATGCGCTCGCCGATTATGATCGTGCTCTTGCGCTCGCGCCGGCCAATTCCGATGCGTGGCATAATCGCGGAGTTGTCCTTTCTCGGCTCGAGCGCCTTACAGAGGCGCTCGAGAGCTATGATCAAGCGCTGCGCTTGCGTTCCGATTTCGTAGAGAGCTGGCATAACCGGGGCAGCGCGCTTCTCGCGCTGAAACGCCATGCCGAGGCACTGGCGAGTTATGACGGAGCGCTTGCGGCTCGACCCGATTATGCGGAAGGTTGGAAGAGCCGCGGCACCGTTTTGGTTCTGTTGCAGCGTTACGGCGACGCGCTGGCCGCTTTCGACTCCGCGATTCGCATCCGGAAGAACGATGCGGGCGCCTGGGAGGGACGCGGTAATGCTCTGTTGAGGCTAGAGCGGAACGAGGAGGCGCTTGCCAGCTACGACGAAGCTCTGCGCTTGCAACCCGGCAAGCCCGATGTTCTCTACAACCGGGCGAGCGTTCTGTATCTTCTCGAAGGTTTTCGGGAGTCAGCGGAAGATTGCGAAGCGCTGCTCGCAATCGATCCGAGTTATCCGTATGCGCGCGGTCTTCTGATGCTTGCGCGGCTGCATCGCTGCGATTGGCGCGATTTGCGAGGAGCGCGAATCAGAATCGCCGAGGATCTGGCTGACGGGCGGCGCGTCATCCATCCATTTGACCATCTGGCGATTTCAGAATCTCCCGACGACCAATTGCGCTGTGCACGAATTTTGGTGGAAAATCAGTTCCCCGCATCGCTGACGCCGTTATCGCGCACAGCATGCTACCATCACGACAGGATACGCATTGCTTATCTTTCGGCCGACTTCTACGCGCATGCGACGGCCTTCCTAATGGCTGGCGTGTTTGAGCATCATGACCGTAGACGGTTCGAGACCTTTGCGGTCTCCTTCGGTCCGAACGACGAAAGCGCGATGCGCGCACGCCTGGAGCGCGGGTTCGATCGGTTCCTCGACGTGCGCGATGAAAGCGACAGCGCCATTGCCGCAAAGCTGCGTGAGATGGAGGTCGACATCGCGGTCGACCTGAAAGGCTATACGCGATTTGCCAAGCCGGGCATTTTGGCTCGACGGCCAGCGCCCCTTCAAGTCCACTATCTCGGTTATCCCGGCACAATGGGCGCGGATTATATCGATTATCTGCTTGCGGACCGTGTGGTCCTTCCGGAGCACGATCATGAATTCTATGCCGAACAGATCGCCTATCTTCCGGGCAGCTATCAATGCAACGATTCCGCCAGACGGGTAAGCGCACACACGCCAAACCGAGCGGATGCGGGCTTGCCGGAAGCGGGATTTGTATTCTGCTGCTTCAACAACAATTACAAGATCATGCCGGAAATATTTGATATCTGGATGCGGATCTTGGCGGGGACGGAAGGAAGCGTGCTCTGGCTGTTTCAGGAAAACGCCGATGCCGCGACGAATCTTCGCCGTGAGGCGGAAGCGCGGGGCATTTCATCCGGCCGACTGATCTTCGCCGAGCGAACCGGTTTGGAACACCATTTGGCTCGGCTCAAACTCGCCGATCTTGTGCTCGATACGCTTCCGTATGGCGCACACACGACAGCGAGCGACGCCTTATGGGTCGGGGTGCCGGTGCTGAGCGCTCTCGGTTCGACGTTTGCCGGACGGGTGGCCGCAAGTCTGTTGAACGCTATCGGCGTACCGGAATTGAGCACCCCTTCGCTCGAAGCTTATGAAGAACAGGCGAAAATGCTCGCTTGCAACCCGGCGGCGCTCGCCGCAATCCGGGCAAAGCTCCTCGCAAATCGCGACACACATCCGCTGTTCGACACGCCGCGATTCACGCACCATCTCGAAGCTGCCTATGTGGCGATGTGGGAAAGGCAGCAGTGCGGACTGCCGCCGGCCGGCTTTGTGGTCGATGCGTCTAACAAGTGATGGGCTTCAACTCGACGATATTCAGCCCATAACCTTCGAGCGCCACGATGCGCCTGCCTTGCGTGTTGGTGAGCAGGATCATGTTCTCCACGCCGAGATCGAGCAGGATCTGGGCCCCCACCCCAATTTCCTTCAGCCGCGACTGTTCGATGTCCGGCATGGTCTTGGTCGATTGGGCCAGCACCTCGGAAACCGGCGCGATCCTATGGCGGCGGATGAGCACGACGACGCCCCGACCAGCACGCCCGATCATGCGCATGGAATCGCCCAATATGTCACCGGGGCCCCATTTCGCGGCAAGTGTGTCGTCGAACAGATTGTAAGCGTGCATGCGCACGAGCGGCGGGTCGGGACCCGAGATATCGCCCTTCACCAGCGCAACGTGTTCCTGATTTTCGATCGTGTTGAGATAGACGACGAGCTTGAAATGACCGCCATTGCGGCTTTCGAATTCGGTCTCCTTAATCCGTTTGACGAAATGATCGTGCTTACGGCGATAGGCGATGAGATCGGCGATGGTGCCGACTTTGAGACCGTGAAGTTGGGCGAACTTCACCAGATCCGGTAGCCGGGCCATGGTGCCGTCATCGTTCATGATCTCGCAGATGACGCCGGCCGGATAAAGCCCGGCAAGGCGCGCGATGTCGACGGCGGCCTCGGTATGACCGGTGCGCACCAACACGCCGCCATGACGGGCGACTAGCGGAAATACGTGGCCGGGCATGACAATGTCGTCCGGTCCCTTGGTCGGATCGATCGCGACAGAAACCGTGTGCGCGCGGTCATGCGCCGAGATGCCGGTCGAGATGCCCTCCTTCGCTTCGATCGAAACCGTGAAAGCAGTTTGATTGCGGGTACGGTTCTCCGCGGCCATCATCGGGAGTTTGAGCTGATCGGCGCGTTCCTGCGGCATGGCGAGACAGATGAGGCCACGGCCGT
>JAXDMY010000193.1:0-3257 GCA_034665805.1 Alphaproteobacteria bacterium | reverse complement strand
CCTCGACCAGACCTGTTTGAGGTAGTCGAGCTCGGCGGGGATATTGCCCTTGAGCGCATGGGTCTTCAAGAACGTCAGCCCGAATTCGGGCGCCTTGATCCATGAGACCGTTGCCTCATAAGCGATCGGGGCTCGCCGATCGATGAGGAAAACCCGCGTCGGTATGACTTCGCCTTTGGCAATGGCGATTCTCGCGCCGGTCTCGGAAATATCGCGGATGGTGCAGTCGCGCACCTGCTGGCCGTCGCCATAGATCACTTTGCCCCCGAGCAGGGTTCTTTTGCGCGGTGCCCCGCGTTGGTTGACGACGCGCGGCGGCAGATCGGCGGAATCAGGCTGGGCCATAGGGAACTCCAAGCGAACACGGAGCATGCCTCGCGGAAGCTTAACCGGAGGTTATGAGGGCGCCGCGGCGGACGCTGCCAGCCTTGCGCGCCGGCCGCCAAGAGCCCAATTTTCCACTCGTGTGGTGGATTTGAAGTTCCTACGATTTTCATGGCATTCACGTTTAGGAACTTCAAATCCGAAAACCACACGAGATTCAATAAATTGCTAGTGTGGCTTTGAATCCGAAATTCGCCCGGAGTGTCGCCCAAGCTATTGCGAATTTCGGGTTCGCCACACTTGTGAACCGGCAGGGCAGCGTATGAACGCATCTTTTCCCATTACGCTGGCCGACATCGAAGCGGCGGCCAGGGCGATTGGCGGCGCGGTGGAAATCACGCCGGCCAGGCATTCGCGCACGCTGTCGACGCTTGCGGGCGCCGAGATTTTCCTCAAATTCGAGAATTTACAATTCACCGCCTCCTTCAAAGAACGCGGCGCGCTCAACAAATTGCTTTCGCTCGATGAGGACGAGCGAAAGCGCGGTGTCATCGCCATGTCGGCCGGCAATCATGCGCAAGGCGTCGCCTATCATGCGGGCCGGCTCGGCATTCCCGCGACCATTGTAATGCCGGAAGGGACGCCCTTCACCAAGGTGAAGCACACCAGCGATTTCGGCGCCCATATCGTCATCGATGGCGCCACCCTTTCCGAATCCGCCACGCGTGCGAAAGCGCTGGCGGCCGCGCACGGTTTCACCTTGATCCACCCTTATGACGATCCACTGGTCATCGCGGGTCAGGGCACGACGGCACTGGAATTCCTCGAACAAGCGCCCGAGCTGGACATGCTTGTGGTGCCAGTCGGCGGCGGGGGCTTGATCTCCGGCATGGCCATCGCCGCGCGCGCGCGCAAACCGGACATGCGGATTTATGGCGTCGAGGCGAAGAATTACCCGGCCATGCACAATGCGCTGACGGGGGAGAATCTGCCGAGCGCGGGGCAGACCATCGCCGAAGGCATTGCCGTGAAGGATCCCGGAACGATTGCCAAATCCGTCATTGGCGCGCTTGTTTCCGAGATTCTTTTGGTCGGCGAAGCCGACATCGAAGCGGCGATCGTCAAGCTGCTCGAGGTGGAAAAAACCCTCGCCGAAGGCGCGGGAGCCGCCGCGCTTGCCGCCGTGCTCGCCCACCCGGCAATTTTCAAAGCCCATCGAGTCGGGATTGTGATCTCCGGCGGGAATATCGACATGCGGCTGCTCTCCAATGTGGTGTTGCGCGAGCTCGCGCGCGAGGGCCGCATCCTCTCTTTGGTGATCTCCATCGAGGACCGGCCCGGGCTTCTGGCGCGCGTCTCCAGCATCATCGGCGAAGCGGGCGGCAATATTCTGGAAGTGTCGCACAACCGGCTGATGACCGGCGTATCGGCCAAATCCGCCGATCTGGGGCTTGTGGTGGAAGCACGCGACGGCGCCCATGCCGCGGAGATCAAGGCGCGGCTGCAGAAGGCCGGTTACACGGTGCGGGACCCTGCGGCCGGATGATCGGGTTTGATCAGATGTGTCAGGCTGGGTTTGCTGGCATCGTTTTGCGACGTTTCGAACCTAGCTTGGGGGCTCCAAATCCCCTGGATGGGCAGCGCAAAGCGGATATGGCTGATTTTTCGGAGCTTCCCCACAGCGAGCGGGCAAAGCGGTACCGCCAATTGGCCGACGACGCGCTTCGCGATGCGGGTCAGGCCGACGAATCGGTGCGGAAGTCCTATTTGCTCATCGCCGAACAATGGAACCGCCTCGCGCAGATCGCGGGGGCGCAACCCGACGTTTCAAGGGCGTCATAAGCGGCCCTCACCGATGGCTGTGCGCCACGCCCAGCATTAACCTTTCTTTAAGCATTTGCTTCGGCCGTGCCGGCGTTCCCGCTAAGGTGTCAGTGCAGGCGGGTGCGGGGATCACATGCGGCTCAATCTTGCTCAATGGACGGGAATCGCCGTGACCACGATCGTGATATCGGGGTCCGATATGGATGTCGTCTATGCCGTGCCGCTGGGATTCTTTGCCGGCGCGCTTGCGACCTTCATCTCCGCGCTTGCGCATAGCGCGATCGAGCGGCCTATGAAGCGTCGGTTGGGATAGTGTTCAGGGCTTCTTCCAGCTGCGCGAAGCTTGGCTGAGCCAGGCTCGGCACGCTGCCACGACCGATCTCCACCGACACCTGTGCCGAATTGCCGTGCAAATGGGCCACCAGAATATCGCGGATCACGTGATAGAACTGGGCTTCCTCATCGACGATGCCCTTCAGCCGGACGGCGATCGGCCCGACCAGGCCATAGGCCAGGAACACCCCCAAAAAAGTGCCGACCAGCGCGCCGCCGATCATGCCGCCCAGAATCTCCGGCGGCTCGGTGATCGATCCCATGGTCTTGATGACGCCCAACACCGCCGCAACGATGCCTAGGGCAGGCAATCCGTCGGCCATCGTGGTCAGGGCGCCTGCGGGTACGAGCGCCTCGTGGTGGTGCTTCTCGAGCAGCTTCTCCATCGCGGTTTCGACCTGGTTCGGATCTTCCAGACTCATGGTCATCATGCGCAGCGTGTCGCAGATGAAATCGAGCGCGAAATGATCCTTTGAGATCTTCGGGTAGCGCTTGAAGATCGAGGAGTCTTCCGGCTTCTCGATATGGGCTTCGAGCGCGATCATGCCCTTGGTCTTCATGGTCTTGGTGAGCAGGAAGAGCAGGCACAGGAGATCGCGATAGTCGCTGGTCTTCCATTTCGGGCCGGAGAAGGCTCTCGCGATGTTGCTGACCGTCTTCTTCACGTCGCCGATGGAATTGCCGAGCAGCAGCGCAGCGATTGCCGCGCCGCCGATGGTCATCATTTCGTGCGGCAGGGCCTCGATGATGACCTCGAAATGGCCGCCCGAGAGGAT
>JAXDMY010000192.1:0-4877 GCA_034665805.1 Alphaproteobacteria bacterium | reverse complement strand
CCTCCCGGGTTTTTTCTTATTTGCTTACGTCTTCGTAAAGTCTCGCAGCGCGGCAAAGAGGTCGGGATTGGCGATCACCCGCGGAACTTTGTGCTGTCCGCCAAGCTGCCCGCGCGATTTCATCCATGCCTCGAAGGTGCCGCGGGGTAAGGCGCGCAATTGCGGCGGATCCAGGCCGACTCCCCCTGAGCGATGGGCGCGATAGTCGTCATTGCGGCGCGACAGGACGTCGTCGAGGATTTGCTCAAAACGACCAGCATCCGTGGGGGTAGGCGAGGGGCTGCTGAATTCGACGAGGAAAAGGTGCCCGCCGCTGGTATTGTGGTCCGGGTAAATGGCGCCGACCGCGAAATCGGCGATTTGTGCACTGATGGCGGATGAAGCTGCGCTGACCGCATCCTCGATCTCCCCCCCGGTCAAATGTTCTCCGAAGGACGATAGCGTGTAAGACGTCCGCCCCGTTACGAGCAGGCGAGGGGGCTTCTGCTCGACGAATTTCACAGTGTCGCCCATGACATAGCCCCACAGTCCGGCGCAGCTCGTGACCACGATGGCATAGTCGAGACCGGGCTCGATATTCGCCACCCAGTGGCGCATGGGGTTTGCGGTGGCGAGTTCGGCCAAGGGGACGAACTCGTAAAACAAACCATTGTCGGCGATGAGCCGCAGGCCCTCGCCGGGACCCCGATCTGCCGACGCGATGAAGCCTTCGCTCGCGGCGTAGACTTCCCGAGTCTCGGCGTGGCTGCCCGCCAGCAGCGCGTCGAATTGGGGACGGTAGGGCGCAAAATTGACGCCGCCATGGATGATCAGTTCGAGATGGGGGAAGAAATCCGCAAGCCTGCGCTGGCGCTCCGGCTTCAATGCAAAAAGCCGTTGGAAGAAAATCAACAGCCAGCTTGGGGTCCCGGCGATGATGCGGACATCTTGGTACAGGATACCCCGCGACAGGACCTCGATCTTTTTTTCCCAGTCGGCGATCAGCGCAAGCTCGCGCGGCGGGTAGACATAGGGGCGCGCCCAGAACGGCAAGCGCGCGGCTGCGATACCCGAGAGGTCCCCGGCATGGATCCCGGGTGCAAGTTCCGACAGGTCCGTGCTGCCGCCGAGCATGAAGCTCTTGCCGCCGAGCACGCGGCTATCGGGTCTGTTGGCGGTGTGATGCGCCAGAACATCGAGACCCGCGCGGTCATTGGCGCGGTTCATCTCACGCGAACATGGGATGTATTTCGTCGTGCCGCTGGTCGTGCCCGAACTCAGCGCAAAATAGGGGATCGTTCCAGGCCAGGTGCAATCGACGAGGCGGGGGAAAGCCTGCTGCCAATAGTCGCGCCACATATCCTCGTAGCGGCGCAAGGGGACACGCGCTTGAAATTCGGCAATCGTCTTGATCCTGGCAAAGGCATGGTCGCGCCCGAACCGCGTATCTCGCGCATGCCGCACCAGTCTTATGAGCTGTCTTTCCTGCTCGGCTGGGGCGTCCTGCCGATGCAACGCCGCGCCGCGGCGGCGCGCATGGAGCTTGAGGAAAGGCGTGCCGTCGATCACAGGGTTTGGCCGGGCAAAAGAACAGTGCGATGGGCGAAACTCTTGGCCACCGATGAGACACGCAAGGGGAGCGCAATATATTCGCCGCGCTGCCACAACCCAAGCTGATCGATGAAATTTTCGCTGCCGAACGAGCCGTCTTGTCCGCCCAAAAGCGTGAAATAATTGCGGTCGGGATCGGAGAGATCCGAGATATGGCGCGCCACGGAGCCGTAACTTGCATGGTGCCGCCGGTTGGTCAGGCCGTGCGCGGTCTTCATCAGGCTTTCGGATGTACCCGGAGCGGGAAGATCGGCAAAACGATAGCCCCGCCCGATGATGGGGATGAGGCCGAGCGGATGGGTCAGGCGCAGGCGGTGCCGTTCGCCCCATGGCGCGCCGCGCTTGAAATTCCGGGCTGCCTTTCGGGCGGCGCGACGCAGTGCCGGCAGACGAATTGCTGCGGGGGCGGCCATGATGTCTTCCCAGGTGAGGGCGCGTGTTCCCCAGGCGGCCTCGTAGGCGCAGCGGCGTGAGGCCGGCACCAGCTCATGGGCCAGATGAAAGAACAAGAGCTCGAAAGCATTGGCGCCGGGCGATTGCGCATCGTAATTGCCGTCCCAGTCTTCCAGCGCGTTACACAATTGTCTTGTTCGGATCGATTCCAAGGGAACTGTCCCAAGCCACTCCATCAATATGTCGCGTTCGGCCAAAGCGGCGGCCAGATGCACGTCGCGTTGAATCCGCATCAATCCGGGAACCGAAAGCGCGCTTTCTTTGGAGAGCAGATGCTCGAGCCGCGTGATGCGATGCCGCGGAGAGAAGTGGAAGCCGACGATCGGGGCGCGGTTTTTAGGGCGCGCATTGGCGCAGGCAACAAACCCCTCCGGAGGATCGAAGCGGGCCGGTAGCTCCGCGCTTTGAATGGGCGAATCCCAGCCATTATCGGCGTGGCTCACAATATCGGGCGGCTCGGCATTTTCCCGGCGCGGCAGCCTTGCCGCCATGAGCTGGCCGATATGTCCGGACGCATCGGCGAAGGTCATTTCCAGACCGGGCAGCGCATAACCCTCGAAAGCTTTGCGGAACTCGTCCCAGTTTTGCGCTCTTCCCACGCCGAGCATGGCGGTGAATTCATCGCTCGACTGGTGGCCCATCCAGCGCAGCGCCAGTTTTGCGCTGCCCGAACCAAATGCCGGAAGATCGCTCACCACCGGCCCCCAAGGCGATTCGGCAACGCGCAAAATGAGGTCGGTTTCCCCGCGAACGCGGATCGTCTCAATGCGTTCGCCGAGCGCGGTGCCGCTTGGCACCTCGACAAGGTCGCTGCTCGCCGCGTGAAGGCTCGCGCCGCCCCAGGCTACCCACGGATTGCGGCCGATGGCGATGAAGGGGATTCCTGGCACCATCAGGCCCACAGCGTGATGCGACGACGACTTCACGCCTGCCAGCAGCCACGGATTGGGCAGAGTAATCGAAAGATGCGGGTCGCTGGCGATCAACGCGCCCCCGCTTTCACTGCGTGCGCCTGCCACAGCGAGCGAATTGCTTCCCGAGCGCAGCGCTCCGCCGGTCAGCGCTTGGGCCGCGTCTGAGATGGCTCCAGCGCATTCCTCGCCTTGGAAAGAAAGCATGTCGTGATGCAGCAGCCTGTGCCAGAGTTGGGGCCAATCGGGCTTGGCGCGAAATTTCAGCAGACGAAGCCAGACGATCCAGTTCACGTCCGCCGCAATCAGCCGGCCGAGCATGACGAGATCGCCGATGGTCCAGGGTTCGCGCTTTAAATCCAGCAACGCAAATTCGCGAGCGCGCTCCGGTGCGTGGTCCAGGCAATGATTGATGCCGCGCGCGAAATTTTCGAGCCAGATTCGTGTCTCGGCAGGCATGGTGGCCAGGATGCGCGGCACGGCGCGTCCGATATCGAACGTCCGGATCAGACGGTCGAGGCCGAGACCGAACCGTCCGACCATCTCGCTGACCCGTCCTTGCGCGAGCCGCCGCATCAATTCCATCTGTCCCAGCCGCAAATGAGCGTGGACGACACCCAGAGCGGCGGCGAGGTCCTCATCGGTTTGCGCTTCGATGAAGGGGATTTGATGATCGTCCCAGAAAATCGTCACCGGCCGCGAAATCGGCGCGTTCCGGAGCGGCAGCATGGCGAGCCGCTCCTCCAGCGAGCGCCTAGGGTGCGGCCGCGCATTCGCCAGGGTCAAACGGTAGAACAGATTCGCCGCGGCCCGATATCTTGCCAATGCCATGCACCGACCCTTGCTTGCTATCGGCATGTTATCCAGGCTGGCAGGGCCTAGCCTATTGGGAAACGGGTTCGCGTCCCGCCCGTTTCCCACAGCGATGGCAGAACCGATAGGAACCGAACCATGAGAATCAGCGCGCGCAATCAGCTCAAAGGCACCGTGGTGGAAGTGAAACGGGGCCAGACCACCGCCCATGTCCGCATCGAACTTGGCCCCGGGTCCATCATCACGTCATCGATCACCAATGAGGCGGTCGACGAGTTGGGCCTCAAGGCCGGCGATTCCGTCACGGCCATCATCAAAGCGTCCGATGTGATGGTCGGCAAATAGGTCTAATGGGAACCGCGTTCGCGCCTTTTGGCGGCGCGGTCGCTCGGCAAGGCGCCATGGGCGGCCTTTGTCAATTCCGTCAGTTCTCCGGCGGCGGCGTGCGCAGCCTGCGCCTCGATGCTGCGATAGCGCGCGATGACGGTCTTGCCCAAATCGGTCAGCTTGGCGCCGCCTCCTTTGGCGCCCCCTGTTGCGGTCGTGATCACCGGAGCGCCGAACGTATCTTCCACCGCCTGCAGCAAGAGCCAGGCATGGCGATAGCTCATATTCATGGCGGCAGCAGCACCGCGAATGGAACCATGCTCCTCGATCAGCTCCAGCAGGCGCACTTTGCCGGGGCCAAACGCTTCGGAGCCTTCGAAATCGATGCGAATGGAAAGGCGTGTCATGGGGGGATGTTGCTAGGGCCGGCGGGTTTCGTCCAGAGCTTGCCGCGCCGCGCCGTAACGTGATATTTAGTTGAATATCACATAGGGGTAGAGCGATGTTGAAGTCTCGCGGCCTGCGTGTCGGTCTCGCGGCCGTGCTTCTCGTGCTGATGCCGTTCTTTGCCTTTGGGCAAGGCGCGCGCCCCGTCACCGTGCTTGCCGCGGCCTCGCTGACCAATGTGCTGCAGGAAGTGGGTAAGCGCTATGAATCGGCAAGCGGCAAGAAGGCGGTCTTTTCCTTTGCCGCTTCGATGATCCTGGCCAAGCAGATCGAGGCCAGCGCCGGGGCGGATTTGTTCATTTCCGCCGATAGCGAGTCGATGGATTATCTCGAAAG
>JAXDMY010000191.1:0-14364 GCA_034665805.1 Alphaproteobacteria bacterium | reverse complement strand
GGTTTTCATCGATGAACAGCAAGCAAGCGGCGATTCCCAGAAGCGGTGCTAACCCGGCGATTGCGGCCGCTCCATGCACCGCGGAGAGCGGCGTCAGCCATTCGATGAGCAAGCCGCCCAGCAAAGCTGCAAAGATCGTCGCCACATTGAACCAAAGCCATTGCTGATTGACGAAGGCGCCGCAGGAATCGAATTTCTGGCCGCTCTCGACCAGAAGCGCGCCGCAGATCGTGCTCGCGATCGCCATCCCATAGGCGCTGAGCAGCAGCAGGAAAACCAGGCTGCCCGGAGAGGAGACTTGCAGGATCGAAAGATAGGCCGCGGCCGCGATGGCATTGGCGGCGATCAGATAGGTCTTGCGCCGGTAGCCGAACAAGGGAACGAAATCGGAGATGACCCCGTAGAGCGGGTTCATGAACCAGGGCAGGTTGAGAATGGTGAGAAACGCCGCGATCTGAACCGGCGTCCATTGATATACCTGCTTCAAATAATAATTGAGCGGTTGGGCGATGAGCCCGCCCGTCTGACCGATGCCTTCGATCAGGTACACCAGCGCAAAAAAGATCATCAGGCGCTTGATGTCCGTTCGCTCTCGGGAACCGGAGCCGGGCAAGGCCGAAGGAACAGGAATCTCGGTCATCGAGCCGAGAAATCGCAGAGCGGCATACAATCCGCAAGCGGCCCGCTTCCGCTGCGGCAGAAGCCTATAATCTCAACCGCTGTTGAACTGGCCGATCGGGCCTACGCCTTCAGTGATTTAGGAGCGGCTCGCGACGTTCATCGTGCGGCCGGTGCATATTGGTCTGCGGGAATGAGCGCGAATCCGAAGGAAATCTCGCAAAGACCAGTTTGCAATGAGGACATTTCAGGTGGGGCTCGCGCAAGAACAGGGTTACAATCGACCGTCCATGCCTCTCAAGGGGGTAGGTGCACCCAGGACAGGGATCGCCGGGATAAAGTCGGTTGGACATCGCCACTCTCATGAAATGCGGGTTTCGCTCCTCACGCGTCGTATCGCAACGCGGGTGGATAATGCTGCAGAACACATAAGTCGCCGATTGGTTCCACCAGGGCTCGCGTCGTGCGCTTGGGGGGTGGCGATATTGTTGTCCACATCGCACGCCCGCTCACCCGGGTCTGGGCGCGAGGGAAAACATAGCGTTTTCAAGGTCCCACGGGCGATTTAGGGTAGCCGTGAAAGATGCTAGCCTATGCCACCGCGTTAAGCAGGGTGCCGATTGGGAATGTTCGTGTCAAAGAATAGATAAGGGGAGGAATGGCGTATGCGCTCACGGATTTCTGGGAAACTCTGCGTTCTTGCGGCAACGCTTTGCGCTGGTACCGCGCTTGCCGCCGAGGCTACGAAGACCGGCGCCGCAATTCCCAATTTCGCGCCGACGCCCACCACCGCCTGGACGACGAACCGGCCCACCATGGATGATTTCATTGCACCGGCCAGCGGACCCGGACCGGTCATGTCCGACCCCGCCCATCCCTATGTGCCGAATGGCAACGGAAGGCAGCCGACCTACAGAATCGCCGATCTCACCAATCCGATCCTGAAGCCCTGGGTCATCGAGAAGATGAAAAAGTCCAATGACGACGTCCTGGCCGGCAAGGTGCCCTATATCGCGCGCGAGAGATGCTGGCCCGCCGGCGTTCCGGCGCTAAATATCTATACCCGCGGTCAGCCGATCTATTTCATCCAGACCCCGAAAGAGGTCCTGATCGTGAACGAGTTGAACACGCAGATCCGCCACATCTATCTCAATGTGCCGCATTCGGCGAAGCCGACATCCACCTGGTATGGCGAATCGATCGGGCATTACGATGGCGACGAGTTGGTCATCGATACGATCGGCATGAACGACAAGACCTTCGTCGACAATTACCGCACGCCTCACACCGACCAGCTCCATGTGGTGGAGCGCTTCAAGTTGATCGATGGCGGCAAGACCTTGCAGGTGACGATGAGCATCGAGGATCCCGGCGCCTACAACATGCCGTGGACCGCGATTCAACGTTGGCGCCGCATCGAAGACCGCGCCATGCTCGAGGAATATTGCGCCGAGAACAATGTCGCGTTTTTCGGCTATGATGTGGTGCCGATTCCACAGGCGGTCAAAGCGGATTTCTGAGCGTTATTTCCGCACCCAGTTGCCGGTCAGCGGCTTGAAATATTGACCGGCGGGAAGCCTCGCGAAAAGCTGTTGCGCGGTGGCTTGCCCGGCGGCGTCCACCGTCACCCCCGTGCGCGCGGCGGTTTCGCGGTAGACCTGCGCCCGTCCCGCATTGATCTCGGCGACCGCGGCCGCCAGGGCCGGATCGGCGGCGGCCATGACGAAGCCCAGGAATCCATCCCCCTGTTCCCCCACCGATCCGCGCGCCTTGGCGCCATCGACGAGCGCCTTGGCGGCGTCCGACTGCGCCAAGACGGCAATGGTCGTTGCCGGCAGTAGAGCGGCGGCGCCTGCGATCAGGAACAGCCAGCCCGCGAGGGCAGAAACCAGGGTCGATCCACGACGTCGCGAAGAGAACATGGGCTTTACTCCGGGAGCTATCAGAACAGATTCGGGTTTTGCTGGATCAGCGTCTGGACCTCTTGATCCAGGCGCACGCGCACATCCGCATCCAAGCGGGCATAAATGTTGATCGGCGCGACTTCCACGCGAACCGTCGGCGTGCAGCCCGCCGCCGACAGGCCCGCGCAAAGCGCGAACGCCCCTCCAGCGATAACCATCATGCGTTTTGCGCAAAATGCGGTGTTCGTCATCGAAATGGTTTGCACGATCAATCCTCTGCACCTCATCGAGGAGGCGCCATGGCACCGCCGCCGGAGCCGAAATAGGAAGCGAGAAGCTCGTCCAAATTCAACGACGTGTCCAGCGTCAGCTCTATAGGTGTGTCCTTGGGCAGGGGCAATGGTTTGTCGAAGGCGCGTCCCTGCAAAAGCTCCAGAACGCCGACGCGCGTTTCCGTCACCTGCGCGGGATCGTGCCGGCCTTTTATATGCAAGAGCAGGCCCAGCCGTCCCATCGGCAGACTGTTGACCTCTCCGCCGAGCTGATCGAACGACAGATTCTCGAGAGCCTGATAGGCGAAGTCCTGTACGGCGTTTGGCGCAGGCTGAGCGCCTTCGCCGACGCCCACCGCTGCAATCAGTGCCTGACGCTGGATCGACAGACGTCCGGGTCCCTCGGCAGCCACACGGCCATTGGCAAAACGCAGACCCTGTGGTCCGTAGGTGAACGGAACCACGCCTCCAATGCGAGCCGCGACTTTCACCCGATCGCCGAGCCTTGCCGCAACGAGAAGCGGCGTGAGGTCCACATTCTCCAGATGCAGCGCGCCCCCCGTCGTTGAGCCGGGGGTAAAGGAGAAGGTCTGCGGGTCAAGGCTGATGCGTCCGGAGGCGGCATTGGCCGTTAGCGTCTCCAACTGGATCTCGGTGGGCTTTAGCGAGAATTGCACCTTCACCTGCTCGACGGGCACCGGCCAATCGAGGCGATCGATCGAGATGGTCTGGCTGGGCGCGAGCGCAACGGGCATGAGCGAACGCAATTCAAGATCGCCCTTGACGCCGCGCACGGCTCCGGCGCGGGTTTGCAGATTGACCGACATCACATGGAGTTGACCGCTGCTCGCCATGCCCTTGTCGTTCCAGGTCACTGCTGCGGTGAAATCCGTGGTCCCCGCAACGCGGGTGCCCAATGACGCCAGCAGCGGGGAAATGTCGGTGGGTTGAAACATCCCCGGCTCGAAGGACAAATCCTTCGCTTCGATGTTCGCCGTGCCCGCGCCGGTTTGCATCTCATGACGCAACGAGGCCACCGCGAAGCGGCGATTATGCGTGGTAAGCCCCAGGACGCCGCGCCACTCCGTGCCGGCCAAATCCATATTGCCGCTCACGACAATCGGCAGGAAGCGCGGCTGGGGCTGAGAATCGGAGAGCAGCGCCCGATCCACCGCGACATGGCCGCTGCGTGGCCCGGTGGCATCGCCCGCGAGCTCGACGCGCCCCGCTGCGCCTGCGATGGCGCTCTGCGCCAATGGAAGCACGGCCGAGGCGCCGGTCCAGGTCCCCGCGACGCGCCAGCCGGCATTATCGGCGACCAATATCGGACGCATCGCCTCGGCGCACAGCTCGCCCTTGACCCCGCTCGCCAGCATGCTGTCACGGCCGACAGCCGCGCCGATGTCGATGCCGGCGCAGCGCATGGATGAGAAAGTGAGGCGGCCATTGCGCCGATCCACCTCGCCGCCGCCCGACAGGTGAATATTCTTGAAGGCGGGAAGATTCAACTTCGCGTCGAATTGCGCCGAAGCGGTCAGCGTCGCGCCGCCCTTTTCTTGGCGCATGCGATAGACAGGTACGGAGAGCTTCAGCTCCGGAAGGCCGCCGCCGCTGACGTCCAATCCAAAAGCGCCGTCGGTCGCCGGCCCCGCCATGTGCAACAATGGGCGCTCCTGCTGCGGTGAAAGCGCGAGCCTCACGCCATCCGCTCCCGAGAACGAGGCGGGCGTGGGAATGGCGACGGACATATCCGCGCCGGCATGGGTGATGACCAATTTCGGAAAGCGCAGATTCACATCGCGCAGCGAATCCGCGAGCAACGCCGGAACCGGCGGGTCCGTACCGGCGGCGGGAATAGCGCTTACAAGCTCGAGTGCGACGCGCCGCGGCACATTGGCCTGCGCGGTCAGCGAGCCTTCGAGCCTGCCGTCGGCGGCGGCATCCGTGATGCTTCCCGTGGCGGCGAACGCTGTCTCGATGGCGGGAAATGCCACATCGCCGCTCTGGAGTCTGTAGCGGGCGTTGGTTCCCGCAAGGCTGAACTGCGCCGCGCCTGCTAGAGCCCAGGAATGATCCGACAATTCCAGATCGGCGTGCTCCAGCGACGCATGGAGCGAGGCTTTTCCGGCCGATCCCTGGTCGGCGCGCAGATTGGCCAGCTCGGTCGTCAGATCGCTGCGCGCTGCCATCCAGAGTTTCCCGCTGGCATAGCTCCCCTTGATATCTCTCAGAGCGAGGTTGGAATCGGCTTGCGCGGTAGAAAATCTTGCGGCTGTTGTGGTCGCCGACTTGAAGCTGAGACTGGCCGCGGGAAGCGAAAAATCAAGCTGCGCATTGCGATAGCTTGCCTGAAGACTCTCCAGCGCGAGATCGGCGCCGGGTTCTCCGGCAGAAAATCCCGCGGTTTTCACGGTTGAGGACTTGAACCTCAGACCGGCCGTTGTAAGCGATAAATCAAATTGGGCATTCCGATAGCTTCCTTGAAGCTTCTCAAGCGCCAGATCTGCGCTGGATTCTCCGGCAGAAAATCCTGGCAGTGATGCTGCGTCCGATTTGATTTTGAAGGCGCCTCCCGTCAGGGAAAAAACCGTGCGCTCATTGTCCAATACCCATGTGATTCCGCGCAAATCCGCGGCGGCATCGATATGGCCGCTCTCGAATGGCGTAGGAGTTTTCACGCTGATGGCGTTGATCTTGAGCGCGACGCTCGCGTCGACAGCCGACATGACCGTGCTCGCGATGATCGTGCCGCCGGCAATGTCGGCAGAGACTCCCTCGCCCCGCAAGACGGTCGGTTCCAGACGCGCGTCAAGGGAAGTGAGGCGGCCGGAATCGATTTTTGCCGCGATTCCAAATTGCACCAATCCATATGGTGTCGAAACCAAGAGCCGGCCGTCTTCGACTAAGACGCTGGGTCCTGGTTCTTGCGGTGGCTTTGCCAGCGCCTCCTCGACCAGTTGCTGCAATGTGCCGAGATGGAATTGTCGCCCGTCATAGCTTGCTCGCAAGACAGGCCTGACCAATTTCACCGTACCGATCGTCGGAAACCCGAAAGGACTGGTGTAATCAAGGGTGACATCGAAGGTCTCGGCGGTGAACTCCGGTGTTGCCGGGCCCAAGCGGACATGCGCGGTAAAGCCGTCGCGCGCAAGTCGATCGAATTCGATCGTCGAAGCGACCCCGCGCCTTTGCAAATAACTCTGCACCAGGAACGCGCCGAGGGGTCTGCGCGCCAGATAGACCGAAGCGGAAAACACCACCGGCAGAAAGACCAGAAGCACAAGCCAAATCCCCCATTTCAAGCGGCGCTTGGCGGGCGGGCGGGCATTGTCCTTGGTCGAAACGTTGGGAGGCAATCCCGTGCGTTCCGGGTTGGTCTTGGGCGCCATGTGGGAAGATAACGCAGGAAGAGCCGCAGATGTGTACCTTTATGCGGCTCGGCGAAGGTCGGAACAGCGAATGGGAAGAAGCTGACCGGAGAGCTCAGATATCCAGCATTTCCCCGTCCGGGTGATCATCCTCAAAACGGCGCTTCGGACCACCATAGGCGGTCCCTTTGCGTCTGCGCCGGTCTGGTCCGACGAATTCCGGCGTCTTCACGAATCGCCTCGGGCGTTCGATGATCTGGACGATACGGTCGTAGAGATTTCGCGGGGTAATGGGCTTCACAAGCGCCTCAGTGATTCCGGCGTCGCGTGCGGTTTCGATGCGGCGCAGCTCGGTGTGCGCGGTGATCATGATGATCGGGATCCACGCCAGGGGAGCGGGGCAATTGCGGCGAACCAATTTGACGAAGCCTATGCCGTTCATCGGCTTCATGTCGTAATCGCACAACACGAAGTCCGGCCTTACCGCATTCAACACTTTGATGCCGCTTTGTCCGTCCGAGGCCTCATGAACGTCCTTGAGCCCGTAAGCGACCAACAGCGCGTGCAAAAGCCGCGTCATATGGATGTTGTCGTCCACGATGAGAGCCGTGAGGTTGTGCAGCCCGGTATTGTGCAGTACCGAGTTCACGACCGGATTTCCGGAGCCCCGCAATGGCAGCTGTGACATGACACTGTTTCCTGGCCCCGCCTGCCATTGTTCGATGCAATGGAAAAAACGGCGTTAACAAATGCGGCATGGATGTGATGTTTGCGAATTGCTAACCATCCGCGCCTTGCCTGAGCCGGCTTCCCGTCAACGGCCGTATTGGGCGGTGATCGTGCCCTTGGCGAGGCTGTGGGCGCCCACATTGAATCCAACCAAGGCCCCCGAGGCGTCGTCCGGCACCGGTAGCTTGTCGATGTCCAGCGCGGTCAGCGTAATGACGTAGCGATGTGGCTTGCCCGGCGGGGGACAAGGACCGCCATAGCCCGACGCGCCGAAATCGGTCCGCGTCTGACGAGCGCCGCCGGGTAGTGTCACGGTGCCGCTCTTGCCGATTCCTTTGGGAAGCTCCCGCACACTCGCCGGAATGTCCACGACCACCCAATGCCACCAGCCACTGCCGGTCGGTGCGTCGGGATCGAAAAGCGTGAGCGCAAAGCTCTTGGTGCCGGCCGGCGGGGCGGACCATTTCAGTCCCGGCGACACATTTCCTCCGCTGCATCCAAATCCATTAAGCACTTGCTCCATGGCCATCATCTTGCCGTCCGCGGCCTCGGCGCTGGTCAGCATCAAGGTTCCACCGTTTGCGGCGGCAAAAGCAAAAGATGAAACGGCGACAACGCCGGCGGCGGCCGCGATGGAGGCGCCAAACCTTCGAGCCATGACATTCTCTCCAAAACATGAGTTCGCTAGAGTCTATCGTTCGAGTCGGCGAGGGGGCAAGCGATGACCAAGCCAAGACTTGAAGGCATCCATGCCTGTGTCTTCGACGCGTATGGAACCCTGTTCGACTACTCCTCTGCGGCGGCGCGCTGCGCCGATGTGCTCGGCGATAATTTCCCGAAGCTGAACGCGCTGTGGCGCGAAAAGCAGTTGCAATACACATGGCTGCGCGCGAGCCAGCAACGCCACGCGGATTTCTGGCAGGTCACCGGCGATGCGTTGGACTTCGCCTTGGACAGTCTTGGCATCTCCAACGCAGCCCTGCGCAAGAAGCTGATGAATCTCTACCTCACGCTCGAACCCTTCCCCGAGGTCTCCACCATCCTCGCCAGGTTGAAGAAAGCGCGGTTTGCCACGGCTATTCTTTCGAACGGATCACCGGCCATGCTTCGCGCTGTCGTGAATGCGGCGAAGCTGGGGCCGCAGCTCGACGCTGTCCTATCGGTCGAGGAGGTCGGCGTATTCAAACCGCATCCGCATGTGTATCAACTGGCGGTGGACCGCCTCGAGATTCCCGCAGCGCATATCGCCTTCGTCTCCGCCAATGGCTGGGACGCTCATGCGGCGTCGGCGTTCGGCATGCGCGTCATATGGTGCAATCGCTATGGTCAAAAGCCTGAGCGGCTGCCCGGCGCGCCGGATCGCGTCGTGAAATCTCTGACCGCGCTGCCGGCACTTGTCGGCGCAGCGCGCTCTCATTCTTCGTAGATCATTTTTATGCTCATGCCGCCGTCGATGATGATGTTCTGGCCGGTCATGAATCCTGCATGTTCGGCCAGGAACAGACACGCTTCGGCGATGTCGTCCGGCGTGCCGACGCGTCCAACCGGATGTTGCTCAGAATCGCGTTTGCTGTGGCGTGGAGCGCTTGCGCGCCGCGAATATTGCCAGTCGCGAACCTCGATCCAGCCTGGGCTGATGCAATTCACCCGGATGCGGTGTTCGGCAAGGCTGATCGCCATGGCATGGGTGAGGGCAGCGATGCCGCCTTTCGAGGCGCTGTAGGCTTCGGTGTTGGGCTCCGACATGAACGCTCTGGTGGAGGCGATATTGATGATCGCCCCGCGCGGTTCATGCTTGATCATCCGGCGGGCGGCAATTTGCGAACAGAGAAAGGTTCCTCTCAGATTGACGGCGATCACACGGTCGAAGTCCGGCTCAGCAAGCTTCAAGAATGGAGCGTTGCGATTGATGCCCGCATTGTTGACCAGCACGTCGGGGCAACCGAGCTTCGCGGCCGTCTGGTCAATCCACTTCGCGACGTCGCGCTCGCGCGAGACGTCGCCGCGGATGAAGAGCGCCGCAGCGCCCTGCGCCTCTATCCTGTCGCGCGCTTCCCGCCCACTTTTCTCATCCACATCCAGAATGGAGATCGCATAGCCGCTTTGCGCGAAGCGCATCGCAATGCCTCGGCCTATGCCTTGGCCGCCGCCTGTGACTGCCAGGACTTTCATGGTTCGCCTCCCTTGCCCACGCGGATGCGTGAAGCTTCACCGGCCGCCTTCGGTTCGTCGTCGGCGGAGCTAATCGGGAGGAAGGACGATCAGGGCAAAAAAACAACGGCGCGCATGCGACCCTTTCATGCGCGCCGTCGCCACTCGGGCATTTGGCCGGATTATTTGCCCGTGTAGTTCACCACGAGCTCGCCCTGTGCGAGGACATGGTTCTTCATCGCATTCACGACGGTGTTGCGATCGGCGCTGCCCGGATCGACGGTCAATCGGGCGTTCAGGGCGAAAACCTCGAAGTGATACGGGTGGGTTTGCCCTGCCGGCGGCTTCGGACCGATATAGCCGGCGTTGCCGCGCACATTCTTGCCTTGCATAGAGCCGTTTTCGAGAGTCGCATCCGCCGGCACATTCTGCGGCAACCCAGACGCCGTCGAGGGAATATTGAAGATCACCCAATGCACGATCGGCTCGGCGCGGTTCACGCCGGAGTCTTCGGCCAACACAGCGTAAGACTGCGTTCCCACTGGTCCCTTGGACCAGTTAATTCCGGGGGACATATTGTCGCCGTTCTGGGTGTATTTGTCGTCGAGGTCCGAGCCCGAAACAAATGCGTTCGAGGTGACGAGAAGGCGCGAACTGCCGCCTCTTGCCGGAGCGATTTGTTTGGCAAGGACGGGGGGACCGCCGGCCGCCGGGGCCTGGCCTTGGGCATAAGCCGATGCCGCGAATAGCGCGACGACTGCGAAAGCAACGCTACTCTTAATCACGAGGTTGGTCATGGAATCCATTCTCTGCGGTGTTGCGGAGGCGGCTTATAACACGCGTGCCGCAGCGTTCGACCAGAGCCGATTTCAAACCTTTGTGTGGCGATACGTCGCGGAAAACGGCCAATGCCGTTCAACTGTGTGTCAAGAGAACTGCTCGCGACAATCCGGTACAGTTTGACACATCATGGCCGCATTTCACTCGAAGAGTTGATCACCGCGTGAAGGCTTCGCGCGTAATCGAACGCGCCGTGAATGTCCATTGACGGCGCGACACGCGCGAATTCTTTGATCGCGAGAACCGCTGGTTGCGGAGCGTTAAGGATCTGCCTGCAGACACGTTCCACCGCGGTGTCGAGTCCACCCGCGGGCGCGACTTCGCTGACGAAGCCGATTCGTTCGGCGCGCACCGCGGAAAGTTGAGCGGTGGAATAGGCGATATACATCAGCTGTTTTTGAGTGACTTTCCCCAGCAGTGCCGACATCGCGATGGTCGGCATGATGTTCTCGCCGAATTCCGGCATTTGGAAAATCGCACTCTCGGCGGCGATGGTGATGTCGGCACATGCCGCGATGGCGCAGCCAAATCCCAGCGCTCGCCCGTTCACGGCAGAAATAATCGGAATGGGAGATTCCCGGAACGCCGCGTAGCAATTGAAAATGACATCGCGTCCGCGCCGCACTTGAAGCGCTTCCAATTTCGGAGCTGCCGCGCCGCGCGGTGCGATGCGCCCAACGCAAAAATCATTTCCCGCCGCTTTCAGCACCACCAGGCGCGCCCGCGCTGCGGCGCCCTGCAGCAGCTCCGTCAATTCGGCAATCGCCGTATCGTTCAAACCGTTTCCTTGTTCGGGCCTGTTGAGCGTGATGGTGAGAAGGCCGCCGTCGCAATGCTCGACTATGTCTTCGCTCAATGTGAGAATCCTTGTGTGGAAATTGCTGCGTCCAATGTGCTTGTCGACGGACTATGGTGGAATTCCATCACTGCGTCCACGATGCGCTCGCGTGCGCCCGCCGCGAGAACCGGCGCGGCGACGGCATGAAATTTCGCCATCACCGCGGACTCATCGACGCCGCTTAACGAGAAGCCGGGCGGGTAGAGGACTTCCGCCACGTGCTCGCGTCCGTCGGCATCGCGGGCTCGGATGGTGCAGGGGTAAGCGCCCGGCGCGCGCGTATTCCATTTTGCATCGCGCGACATGACGATCCGGGACATGAGCGTCTGCACCTTGGGATCATGCCAGCGTTTGTTCTCAAACTGAGCCGATCCCAGAGCGCCGTCGATCAGCGTCACGGCAACGAGGAATGGAAAACTATGGTCGGCGGCTTCGCGCGATAGCGGGTGAATGCGGCCGGGATCGTCCTGGTGGCGCTTGATCACGCGGTAATCGGCCATGACGATGTCCACTCGCGAAAGCCCGTCGATGTCTCCGTTCAGAATTCCATGAAGCCTCAGAGCGGCGGCGACGGCGCTCTGGGCGGTGTTGACGCAAGGGTAGGCTTTCACATGGGCGTGGATAATCGCGCTTCTCGCCGGGATCGGCGCTGTCAGAGCGGCGCGATCTCCACTCGCAAGGAGATCGCGCAATCCGCGTCCATCATCCAGGATCGCCACCGGCCCTGTCATGCCGTGTTCGGCCAGAAGCGCTCCTTGCACGCCGGCCTCCGCCACAAGCGCGCTGGCGATGGATTTGGTTGAGGAAATGTCGCCGGTTCTGACGATGGAGGGCGTCGCCGCGCGCGCCGCGCCCAAGGCGATTCCATGCGCAAGCCGATCCTGGTCCAGTCCCATCAGCCGTCCCGCCATGGCCGGCGCGACGATCCCCGATGCGGTGACGCTGTCCCACGTGCCACTGCGGTCCATCATCTGTTGCAGCCGCGCATAGAGCTCGTAACCGATGATGATGGATTGAAGAATGGCGGCGCCGGAACATTTGCGTGCCGCGCCTACGGCGAGCGCCACGGGGATGAGATCGCTCGGATGGCCGCCCGTTTCGGGCTCGCCCTTGAATGTGCGGATGAGATAATCATTGAGATCGAGCACACGAACGGCAGCCCCATTGACCAGCACGGCATTGCGGATGCTGGTCTTCTCTGGGCGGCCGACGAGAACGCATTCCGGCTTGCCGCCGCCCTGCAATGCAACATCGGCAATGGCTCGCGCGACCTCTTCGCGCGCTCCCGCTATCCCGCATCCGATTGTGTCGATCAGCAGCAATTGCGCGGTACGCATGATGGAATCGGAAAAAGCCGCCTGATCCGCGCGCAGCACGATTCGCGCCAGCGCCTGAACTGCTTCCTCGCCGCGCTTCTCATCCGCCATGGTTCGCATCCCGGCCTTTGCCGTGCTTAAAGGATATCGCTATCCTCACGAAACCTCCCAACAAGGATACGCGCCCCGTGATTCTTCTGACCAATGAAGACGTCGAACCCCTTCTCACCATGCCAGAGTGCATTGTGGCAATCGAGGCGGCGTTCCGCGATTTGGGCAATCAAGACGCGGTCGACATTCCGCGCCAGGACGCCATCGTGCCGATCGCGCGCGCAGGGGCCGTCCACGATCTGAAAACCATGTCGGGAACCTGGCCCGCTGCCGGTATCGCGGCGATCCGGCTCAATTCCGACATCGTCACGGGTCCGATCGTGAATGGCCTGCCGCGCCGGGTGAAGCTGCATATCTCCGAACCGGACGGCCGCTATAACGGCCAGGTGCTGTTGTTCTCGACCGACACGGGCCAGCTTCTGGCGATGGTGAATGACGGCATGATGCAGCGGGCGCGTGTGGGTGCGACCAGCGGCGTCGCGGCGAAATATCTCGCGCGCAAAGACGCCAAGGTGCTGGGGCTGCTTGGTACGGGATTCCAGGCGGGCGGCCAGCTTGAAGCGATTGCGTCCGTGCGGCGCTTCGAACAGATCAGGGTCTTCAGCCCGACGGCGGAAAATCGCCGGCGCTTCGCCGAGCATTACCGCAAAGCGCTCGATCTGGATATTCGTGCCGTGGATTCGCCGGACCAAGTCGTAGAAGGCGCCGACGTCCTGGTCACCGCCACAAATTCGGTAAGCCCGACCATCGAAGCCGAGTGGCTGCGGCCCGGTATGCATCTTTCCAGCGTCAATCGCACAGAGCTGGCGCCGCCGGTGTTCGAGCGGGTGACCCGCCTCGTCGTCAATGCCCGCGAAGGCGGCAAGAGCTTCACCGCGCGCAACGCGCCCGAGGTCGGGGGCTTCAACCAGGGCGACCGCCTTTCCCATACCGGTGTCGTGGACGTCGCCAAGGTGCCCGAGCTGAAGGATATGGTCTCGGGCAAGGCTTCAGGGCGTCAGTCCGACAAAGAGATCACCTGCTTCCACAATTATCAGGGGCTAGGCCTGCAATTCGCGGCGATCGGAGCGATCGTCTATCGCGAGGCGCTTAAGCGGAAGATCGGGCTCAATCTGGATGATCGTTATTTCACCCAGACGGTGCACCCTTAGCGCCGTTGCGGTTCGCGGTGCATCCAGGGCAGCATCAAACCCACGGGCAGAATCCACACCGTGCCGGCCAGCGCATAGTAAACAAGCGTGAGGAACGGCCCCGCCTCGGGCAGCACGGCGATGCCGACCCGCATGGCCACGAACGCATAGAGCGGCAGCCAGACGAGAAGCGCCAGCGTTGCGATCAGCTTCTTGGTCCGGGGGCGGAGGGCTCGCATGTGATCGCAACGACCTTTCGCCGCCTGGACGATTAAGCGCGGCTTCGATAGGGAAGGGTCAATCTAAACCCCTCGCAGGGTCTTCGCGATGTCGGTCAGTGCCATTTCCGCTCCCTCCATGGCCTCTGCGCGGACCGATCGCGCGGTCGGGCTCTGGCTGTTCCTGATTGCCGCGATGATCGGGCTGATGGTTGTGGTGGGTGGGTTGACGCGGCTTACCGGCTCGGGCCTTTCCATCACCGAATGGCAGCCGGTGACGGGCATCATCCCGCCATTGAACGACAATGCGTGGCAGTCGGAATTCGCCAAATATCAGGGCACTCCGCAATATGATCTCATCAATCGCGGTATCGGCCTTGCGGGCTTCAAGGCAATCTATTGGTGGGAATGGACTCATCGGATGCTCGGCCGCGTCCTCGGCGCTGTGTTCCTGATCCCGTTTTTGGTCTTCCTCCGCCAGGGGCGCATCGACCGCGCCATCGCCACGCGGCTCGCCATCATCTTCCTTCTTGGCGCGGCGCAAGGCGTCTTGGGGTGGTGGATGGTGCAGTCGGGCCTCACCGGGGAACGCATCGCGGTCAGCCAATATCGCCTGGCGGCGCATCTTGGCCTGGCGATGATCCTGTTCGGCTATGTCTTCTGGACCGGGCTTGAAGCGATCGGCGCGGCGCGCACCCGCATCGCTTCGGCGCCGCGCTTCGAAATCTGGGCGAGTCTGCTCGTGGCCCTCATCTTCGTGCAGATATTGCTCGGCGCGTTCATGGCCGGACTCGATGCGGGGCGCGCTTTTTCAACCTGGCCAAGCTATGCGGGGGCGTGGATTCCGCGCGGGCTCTACGACCTCTCGC
>JAXDMY010000190.1:0-2785 GCA_034665805.1 Alphaproteobacteria bacterium | reverse complement strand
AGGACATAGTCGGTGGGCCAGTCCTTGATGTCGGATTTATATTTCTTGCCCCACTCCACCATCTCGGCCAGTCCTTCATCCCAGCCGATCTGCGGCTCCCAGCCGACGGCTTTCTTGATCGCGCCGGAGTCCAGCCAGTAGCGAGAATCCTGGCCGAGGCGATCGCCAGTCACGGTGCACAGGTCTTCGAACGGCATGCCAAGCGCCTTGGCGCAGCGCTCCACCACTTCGCGGATCGATGTCGGCAAAGCCGGGCCGGCATTGTACGTCGTGCCCGGCGGCGCCTTTTCCGCCACCATGTGAATGGCGCGTCCAAGATCGCGGGCATGTATGTAGGACTTCTCGGCCCGGCCGCCGCCGTGCAGCGGCAGCTTGTTGCCGGTCAGCCCGCACCAGATCGCCTTGGGGATGACGCGATGAAGCAACTGGCCCGGACAATAGGCGTTCGAGGGCCGTATGATGTTCATCGGGAATTTGAGGAACTTGTGCACCGACATCAGGTACATGTCGAAGGCGACCTTCGACGCCGCATAGGGGCTCGACGGCTTGATCGGCTCGTCCTCCGTCGTGGCATGATCGACCGAACCATACATTTCCGACGTGCCGATCTGGATGAAGCGCTCCAGCCAGTCGCGCTTCATCAATTCCTCGGAGAGACGCGCGAGCGCCATCGAGTTCGTCTCGAAGAAACGCCACGAATGCTTCCACGACACGGCGCCCTCGCCCTGGGCGGCGAAATTCACGATGACCTCGGGCTTCTCCTTGTCGAGAAGCTCCAGCAGCAGGTCGAGTTCATAGGTCACGTGGCGGGCGTGGTATTGATAGCCCTCGCGCTTCTCGATGCCGAGCGAGAACGGGTCCGGACGCAATGGATTGCGACCGATGCCGATCACTTTCTTCGGATGGGCGTGATCGAGCAGATAAAGCGCGGCGTGGATGCCGAAGCTTCCGCCACCTCCGAGGATCGCATAAGTCTTGCCGGCCATTTTCGTCCTTCCTAAGCGTCGCGCGTGATCAGGTAATGATCGTCCAGTAATAGTCGCCGGTGTAGCCGGCCTCGGCGAAGAGCTCTTTCCATGCGTCCGGATAGTCATAGAATTCCGCGGTCAGCACCCAGCTCTCGAAAACCTCTTTCTGCTCGGGCGTTTGATAGGAATCCACCTGTACGAAGGCCTTGCCGCCCGACAGGCGCTGGATTTCCTGCATCACCTTGATCGCGCGCGGCCGCGCGAAATTGTGCACGGTGTTGAGGCTGAGCACACAATCGAAGCTGTTGTCCGGGAACGGAAGCCGCTCCGCAGTGCCTAGATGCAGGCGGCCCACCACCTCCGGCTCGCAATGCATGAGCGCATAAAGCGAAACGTCGAGCCCGAACGCTTCGAGCCCGGGGCATGCCAGCATCAGGTCCTTCACCAGAAAGCCCTTGGCGCAGCCCACGTCCAGCACGCGCATGCCCGGCTTGAGACCGAAATGCGCGATGATGTCGCGCGCCACCGGCAGCCAGCGGCCGTCATAACGATAGCCCCCATAGCCGTGTTCGCGCGGGCCGTCAAAATAGATCTCTCCAAACTGCTTGGCAATCGCCACGGCGGCGGGATCTTTGGCGTCCTTCCGCTTTTGGATATTGCGCTTGGTCTGCGGCAGCGCGCGCAGGAGATCGAGTTCCGGCATCAGCGCCGCTCCTGGGCCTGGGCTTGCGCCACGCCGGCGGCAAACGGCGTAAAGGAAAAGTCCGGGAATGCCGCTTTCACCGCGCCGGGATCAAAGGGGCGATAGCCGTTATGGGGCATCGGCCCCTGGCGCGGCTGGCCTTTGATGGCGACCTTATGCGGCGCTAAGGCGACGACCTGCTCGGCTGCCGAACGGAACGAATGGACCGTGCCGGTCGCGATATTCAAAACGCCCTCCCCGTGGCAAGCGAGCACGCGCACCGCCAGTTCGGCGACATCCTCGATCAGCACATGGTCGCGTCGCTCCTCGCCTTCGCCGAACAAAGCGATCTCCTGCCCGGCATTGGCGAGACGGCGGAAGCGATTCGGGCCGTAGCCATTGTGCGGATCGTTCGCGCCATAGATGAGCGTTGGCCTTAAGATCGCCAGCGGCGCCTTGACCTCGCTTGCGAATGCAATCTCGCGCGCGAGATGCATCGCGCCGTGCATGGTGTTTGGCGCGGCGGGCGAGGCCTCCGTCAGCGGCAATGGCTCGTCGGCATACACGGCATCCGAGCTGATATTGACAACGTGCGACACGTCCGCGCCTCGGATCGCGTCGATCATGGCTTTCGTCATGACCATGTTGTCGATCATCATCGATAGGTCCTTGCACGGCGCGCGTGCCGCAGCGGCGACGATCGCATCCCCCGGCTTCAGATATGAGGCCAAACGTGCTGCCGCGTCGGGCGCCAGCAGGTCGACATCGCGCCGCGAGAGCGGAATGACTTGCCCGCGCTTGTCCGCGATGAGCCGGGCGATGGCGCCGCCGACAAAGCCGCCGGCACCGATGATAACGGTGCGAGCCGGCAGCCGCGGCGCGGAATTGAGATGCGTCAGAGCCATGCTGTTCTCACACCGCTCGCTTTGCCGAGGCTTCAGGCGTCGAAGCCAGCAGCGACGGACCCGGCCGACCCAACGTGTAATAGGCGAGGCCCGCCGCTTCAGCCGCGTCTCGGTTCAGCACGCCATAGGGATCGATCACGATCCGGCCGGCCAACGCTTCGGCGACCTTCGCCGGCGCGATATCGCGATAGAGCGGCCAGGGAGTCATGATCAGTAGTGCATCCGCGCCC
>JAXDMY010000189.1:0-31219 GCA_034665805.1 Alphaproteobacteria bacterium | reverse complement strand
TTCTAAGTTCGATTTTTTTTTATATCAGGTTGACAGCGAACTTCGAAACCAAAACGACACTAGATTCAATAAATTGCTAGCGTCCTTGCGATTCCGAAATTCGTGAAAAGGCCGATATCGAGTGTGGCGAATTTCGGAATCAGGACACTAGCATGGCGGTCTATACCGACGTTTCCTTTGAGGAGCTGGAGGTCTTCCTGGCGGCCTATGCGCTGGGCGAGCCGCATGTCTTCAAAGGCATCGCCGAAGGCGTTTCAAATTCCAACTATTATCTCCAGACCGTCAAAGGCACCTTTATTCTCACCCTCTACGAAATGCGGGTCGATGCGGCGGACCTGCCCTTCTATCTGGGGTTGATGGAGCATCTGGCGCGTGCCGGCATTCCGTGTCCCACCCCGGTCCACGCGCGCAATGGCGAAATTTCCGGCCTGCTGAACGGAAGACCGGCGGCGATCCTCACATTTCTTGACGGGGTCTCGCTGCGCAGCCCGAGGACAGAGCATTGCCGGCTTGCGGGCCGGGTTCTTGCCGAGTTTCACGATGCCGGAACAAGCTTCCGTGGAAGACGCGCCAATGCGCTCGGCCCTTTGGGCTGGCGCACGCTCGCCTCGGATTGCGCCAAAGATGCGGATTCGGTAGCGGAGGGCTTAGGCGCACTGATTGAGGACGAATTGGCCAGCCTCGAGAAGGCCTGGCCGGTGCAATTGCCTGAGGGCGTCATTCACGCCGATCTCTTTCCCGACAATGTGCTTTTCGTGAACGATGATATTTCCGGAATCATCGATTTCTATTTCGCCTGCAATGATGCGCTCGCCTACGATCTTGCCGTGATGCTCAATGCCTGGTGCTTCGAAAACGACGGCGCCTTCAACGTCACAAAAGGACGCGCTTTGATCGCCGGCTATCAAGCCAAACGCGCCCTTCAGCCTGCCGAGATAGCGGCACTCCCTTTGCTCTGCCGCGGCGCAGCGCTGCGTTTTCTCCTCACGCGCCTCTATGATTGGATCAACCACAATCCCACCGCGTTGGTTCGCCCCAAAGATCCACGCGAGTTCGTCCGTCGCTTGCGCTTCCACCGCAATGTGAAAAGCCCTGAGGCATACGGGTTGTGAGCAAGAACACGGTGTCTCCCGTAGAGATCTTTACCGACGGTGCGTGCAGCGGCAATCCTGGGCCCGGCGGCTGGGGCGCGATCCTTCGCTCCGGGACCCACGAAAAGGAGATCTGCGGCGGGGAGCGCATGACCACGAACAACCGCATGGAGCTGATGGCCGCCATCAAGGCGCTGGAGGCGTTGAAAAAGCCGACTACCGTCATGCTCTATACGGATTCCCGTTATGTCATGGACGGGCTCACCAAATGGCTGCCGCGCTGGAAAGCAAATGGCTGGAAGACCACCGACAAGAAGCCGGTGAAGAATGAGGATCTCTGGCGCGCTCTGGACGAAGCGGCGTCGCACCACGATGTCGTCTGGCGTTGGGTCCGCGGTCATGACGGCCATTTGGAAAACGAGCGCGCCGACGCGCTCGCGCGCTCCGCCATCCCAAAAGCCTGATTATTCGGCCGGCTCGGTCGCTGGCTGAGGCGCGGATTTGGCCTGTCTGACCGCCGGCAGCGCGATCAGGGCAAGAATGCCAAGGAAGCCTCCGGCCGAAAGAAACGCGTGCCACAGGAAATGCGTGCCGATCGGGAAAGAGGCACATACCGAAAGATCGATGGTGCGGAATGTCAGGGCCACGAGGGCCGATGAAAGGGCCACGCCGCCCAAAAGGGCCGCGCGCCGGGAATAGGCGTAGGTCTGCGCGATCAGGGCGACGCCGGCAACAATAACCACCGGCGCCAGCGCAACCCAGCGCTGAACCGGAATGCCGAAGACGGCCCGCTCCCAATATTCGCGCGAAAGCGTAAAGCCGCCGAAGAACAGCGCGAGAAACAACGCCGCGCCGCCATAGGACCAAAGACGCCGCGCCCAGAAGAACACCACCGCGAAGAGAAAAAAGAGGCCCGACTGTACTTCAAAGAACAGCGCGTCGCGGTCGCGAAAGCCGTGCCAAATCCCGCTTCCGATGCCGGTGGTAATGAGTAGGGCGCACAAGACATACAGATCGACGGCGCGGGGCGCCCGTTTGACGACAAAATAAAGCCCCAAGAGACCGAACAGCACGATCACGCCGTTCGAGATCGTGTTCATCGGCTCGACCGGAAAGCTGGCCGAGGTGGCCGACATGGTCTCGCAATAGATGGGTCCGAAGGTGAACGGAGGCATGGTCGGGGTGGCTCAGGGGCAGCCCATCATACGGGTCTTGGCCCACCCTGAAAACGGCCGCTCACCGGAATGTCAGCCCGAAACAGTCCCCCCACCCGAACGGCTCCGCCGCTCGACCTCCCCACAAGGGGGAGGTCATTGGGCGTTAGATCTGGCTCAGCAAATGGTCGCCGCTCGAAATGCCGAAAGCGCCGGGCTCTTCCAGGTTGAGCTGCTTCACCACCCCATTCTCGACCAGCATGGAGTAGCGGCGGCTGCGCCGTCCCATGCCGTTCTTGGTCATGTCCGCTTCGACCCCGAGCGCGCGCGCGAAGTCGCCGTTTCCGTCCGAGAGCATGGTCACGGCATCGGCCTTGTTTTGCTGTCCCCAGGCACGCATGACGGCCGGATCGTTCACCGCGGTGCAGGCAACAACATCGACGCCTTTCTTGCGTAGCGCATCGGCATTATTGTTAAAGCTCGGCAGATGTTTGGCGGAACACACCGAGGTGAAGGCGCCCGGCACGGCGAAAAGCGCGACGCGCTTTCCCTTGAAAAACTCGTCCGTGCTGACTTCCTGCACACCGCCTTCCGTGACCTGCCTGAGCATTGCCGAGGGTATCGTGTCACCGACCTTAATCATCTTTTTTCCTCTTATCTGATCGTCGAGGGGCTTTTAGCCCACCGAAGCGCCTCCCGAAAGGCCGAACCGCAGGCAGCGATACTCTTTGCGTCCGCCGTGCCCGCGAATAAGCTGTCGCCATGGCGTCTTCTCAAGACCCGAAAATAGATCAGGGCGAAAGCTTTCTCGAGGGCAAGCTTCTGATTGCCCTCCCCGGCATGACCGATGAGCGCTTCGCCCAGACGGTGATCTATATGTGTGCCCACTCCGCCAAGGGGGCGATGGGCATCGTGATCAACAAGCCCATCCCGGGCCTTTCCTTCGCCGAGGTCCTCAAACAACTCCAGATCGACACCAAACCGTTGGCCGGGGAGTTCCCGATTCTCTATGGCGGGCCGGTCGAGACCGGGCGCGGCTTCGTTCTGCACAGCGGCGATTATGAGGGGAGCGATTCCACGCTTCCCGTATCGGAGGACATCTCGCTCACCGCCACCCTGGATATCCTGCGCGCCCTGGCCGAGGGACGCGGCCCCAAGCAGGCGCTATTCGCGCTGGGATACGCCGGCTGGGCGCCGGGCCAAGTCGAGATCGAATTCCAGAGAAATGGCTGGCTTCATTGCAAGGCCGACCCATCTTTGGTGTTCAGCGTCGATCCGGAAGCAAAATGGCGCACCGCCCTGCAACGCCTTGGAATCGGGCCGTCGGGTCTCGTGGCCGATGCGGGTAGGGCCTGAAGAGGCCCCTCGGAACGTCATGCGACTTGGGCCATGGCGATGAAATTCGCCACGTCCGCCGGCGGCAATGGCGCTCCGAAGAGATAGCCTTGAGCGTATTCGCAGTTCATTGCCCGCAAACGCACGGCTTCCTCGCTGGTTTCGACGCCTTCCGCGACCACCGCAAGTTTCAACTCATGCGCGAGGGAAACGATGGACCTGAGGATGGCGGCACCTGTCTTCTCATGGGCCGCCGAAATGAAACTCTTGTCGATCTTGATGGCTTCGAAGGGAAAGCGCCGAAGATGGCTGAGCGCGGAATGGCCGGTTCCGAAATCGTCGACCGCCAGCCCGACGCCAAGATTGCGCAGCCGCTGGAGCGCGGCCTCCGCAATTTCGGCGCCCTGCATGACGGCGCTTTCGGTGACTTCCAGCTTGAGCGAGCGCTTGGCGATGTCGGCCCTGCCGAGCAGCGAGCCAATCTGTTCGGCAAAAGCGGAATCGGCGATCTGGCGCCACGCCACATTCACGCTCACGAAAAGCGGCGGCTTGAGGGGGAAGCGTTTCTGCCATTGCGCCAGATCCTCTACAGCGCGTTCGAGCGCAAAGCGGCCTAGCCTCAAAATCAGACCGCTCTCCTCGGCGTGAGGCACGAAGGATTGCGGTTCGATGATTCCGCGCTCGGGATGGCGCCAACGCAGCAGCGCCTCGAATCCGGCGACGTGGCCGTCGGCCAGACGGATGATCGGCTGGTAATAGAGCTGGATTTCATCCCGATCGAGGGCGCGGCGCAAATCCGCCTCCAACGCGACTTCATCGCGAGGCACCCCTTCGGCGAAGGTCTTGGAGAACAGCGCGACCCGAGCCCCACCGTCGCGCTTGGCCGCCACCATCGCCTGCTCGGCCTGCGTCAGCAGATCAGGTCCGTCATGCGCATGCGCGCCGGAAGCCACTCCGGCGCTCGCGACGAGGTAGACATCGCGATCGGCGATGGCGAAAGGCGTGGTCGTCACGGCGAGCAAGGCTTCACCGAACGCGCCGAGATCGCCGACATCAAGCGCCAGCGCGGCAAACATGTCGCCGCCGACACGATAGAACGACAGGCGGCCGGCGGTGCGCTCCGCCACGAAGCGATACTCCAGCCGTTCCACGAATGCGGCGAGCGCGACGTCGGCGCCATCGCGGCCCAAACTGTCGTTCACAGCCTTGAAGCGATCCAGATCAAAGACGGCAAGCGCCAAACGCGGAAGCTGGCCGGAAAGGTCCTCGAGGCGGAGCTGCAGCGCGACCCGGTTGCTCAATCCGGTCAGCGCATCGACAAAATCCGGCGCCTCGGCCGCATCCAACATTTTTCGCGCCGTGACGTCCGCGATCAACCCGAGGCAGCGCTCGGCTTCGCTCGCCTGTCCGGTCATCGTGGCGCGCAGTTCGCACCACGCGATGCGGCCGGCGGCCGCGCGGACGCGAAACTCCACTCGGAATGCCGTGCCGGTATTTTGCCCGTAGGTCGCGAGCGCTTCTTCGTAGACCAAGCGATCGTCGGGATGGATGCGTTCCAGCCAGGTTTCCCGGTTGAGCTCAACGGCGCCGGAGGGCAGGCCGATGAACGATGCCGCTTCGGCCGAAAGCGAGAGCAGCCCCGTTTCCAAATCCAGATCGAACACGCCCTGGTGCGAGGCCGTGACCGCGGCGAGTTCCCGCGCATGTTCCATCGCTTCGTCGGTGATGGTCGCCTGCACGTCGTCGTGCCTGTGAGCTTGGTGAAGCTCGCGCAGACGTCCCACCGAATGTTCGACCGGCAGTGTCGTTGCCAGCGCCACGAGAAGCGCCCCCGCCGCGGAAAATCCGCCGATAGCGCCGGCGGCGACCAGGTTCACTCCAAACAGGCCCAGAGCGTTGAGCGCGGCGGCCGCAGTGACCAGGGCGAAGATCGTCACCGCCGGAGCCAGACGCCGCGCCGAAGCGATCCCAATTCGCCCGCAATGGGCGAGATAGCCCGCTGCCGCCGCTGCCCCCGCGATGGCCAAGATACGTATCAGCAAGCCGGCAAAGGGCAGACCGGAATAGGCTGCGACACCGATGACGACCACGGCGAGCGCCGCATGGTCGCGCCAATGCGCTGCGCGCGGATAGAAAGCCTCAAACGGGGCCACGTAATCCACCAGCCGGATGGCAGCCCCCATGGCCAGCGCCAGCGCCAGCGCGAATAGCGAGTAGGGCCCGCCCAGCGCGGTGAGGCCGCTGGAATCGAAAATACCGGCGACGGTGAGTTGCGCGATCAATATGGCGCCAAGGAAAAGCGCGGCCCAGCGTGGAAAAATCCGCGATGTGAGGGCCGCGCTTCCGGCGGCAAACGCCATGGCTGCCATCAAGAGGCCCGACACGAGACCCGCGAGCACGGCCGCCTGACGGTTGTTGGCGATCAATGCCGGTTCGGTCCAGGCAAGAATCGTCGGCCTTTGCGCCACATTCTCAAAGTGAAGCGCCAGCGTCCCGGAGCGGCCCGGCGGCACGAGCACCCGAAAAGCATTGGGGCCGAACGCAACCGCGCGCTCGATGGATAGGGCCGGATCGGACACCGCCGCTTCGACCAGCATCGGACGCCCGGGCGGCGGCGTCACAGAGAGGCCGGCCTCCGGCGGCTCGGCGGCCGTAAGCACGCGTGCCATGGGCGCCGCGCCCCGGTTCTGCACCGCAATGGTGAACCAGGCGCCGTTCGGATCGGATGGATCGTTCAGGCCTCGCGGGGCAGCCGAAGGACCAAGATTGATCACCGGTTGCGGCGTGGCAAAATCTATCGCGGTGGAGACCGCTGTCGGCCCCGGCGCTTCGTCCGCCCGCGTGTCCACTGCAACGCAGATAAGCGCAACGGCCGCCGCAATGAGGAGGCGTGGAAAGCTCAAGAGGGATGGGCCCGATTCAAGGCGCGCTAGGCCCTGTTTACATAGTCGTCGCGGTCGCGACGCTGCCGATTTTGGCCCAGTGCCAGGAGCGAGGAGAGCCGTGGACTGAACGTCCACAAGCGGCGAGCGACACGGCAATCGGCCAAAAGCAGCGCGTCCCTTCGGGTTGCGGCAAAAATCGCCCTCTGGTTCGTCGAAGCACTCGACCGTATTCCCCATACGCTTTTCGCGCTTCTCCTGCCACAGGGCGATTTTTGCACGCAACGCGGCTCGCGAGGACTATGGTAACAGGGCCTACCCTACAGGCGCATCATCCTCAAGCAAAGCAAAGAGAATGTGGTCGCGCCACTCGCCGTTGATCTGAAGATAACGCCGCGCCTTCCCCTCCTCGCGAAATCCGATCTTGAGAAGCAGGCTGCGCGAGGCCTCGTTTTCGGGGATGCAGGCCGCTTCCAGCCGATGCAGTCCCAACACGCCGAAAACGAAAGGCAACATCGCGTTTAGCGCCGCAAACATATGGCCGTGCCGCGCATAGCGCGAGCCCACCCAATAGCCGACCGCGGCCGATTGGGTTACGCCGCGCCTCACATTGGAGAGCGTGCAGCCGCCCATCAGAAAATCGCCGGGCCTGCGGAACAACAGAAACGGATAGGCGACATCATCGCGGATCTCGCGCTGATAGCGGCGCAAGCGCCGGCGAAAGGCCTCTCGCGATAGCTCATCCAGAGCCCAGGTTGGCTCCCACGGAGCGAGGAATTCGCGACTCTCGTCGCGCAGCTTCGACCACTGGGCGTAGTCGGACATTTGCGGATAGCGAAGCAAGACGCCGTCGCCCTGCAGGATCGGCGCGCGGCCGCCGGGAAAAATCATTCCGCGCGTGAACATGGATCACTGCGCATCGGAAAGCGCGAGCTCGCGGCCAAAACGGCGCGCAAAAACCTCACGCGACTCCAGTTTTTTCACAGGGCCGACGGCCGACATTCCCGGATTGCCGCGCCGGCAGAGGCTTTCCGCGAAACGACGCAACGCCACGGCATCGACCGCTTCGACTCGATCAATCAATTCTTCGATGCCCAGCACGCGGCCATAAGCATAGAGGTGACCCGCCATGAGTTCGCAGCGCGCATGCGGACTCTCCAATCCCATCAGCAAAGAGGCCTTGAGCTGCGCCCGCGCCCGCGCGGCCTCTTCCTCGCTGGTTTGAAATGCCATCGCCTCAAGCTCGGCGGCAATCAGCGGCGCCACTTCGCCCGCCTTGTCCTCGGCCGTACCGGCATAGATTCCGACCATGCCGGTGTCGCGATACGAGTGTGAAAACGCATAGATCGAATAGCAGAGGCCACGCTTTTCGCGCAGCTCCTGAAACAGCCGCGACGACATGCCGCCCCCCAAGGCGGTGGCGAAAACTTGCGCGGTGATGGCGTCGGAATCGGCCGAAGCGACTCCTTCGAATGCGAAGGCAAGATGGGCCTGTTCGAGATCATCATCGCCACGGATGTCGCCGCCACCAAAGCGCGCGGGCTCGGTGATGCGTTCGCCGCCCTCGGCGAGGGGCGCGAACAATGTATGCCCCGCTTCCACCAACGCGTCGTGATCGACCGCGCCCGAGGCAATCAGCATCATGGCGCCCGCGCGATAATGCTTAGTCATGTAAGAAATCAGGTCGCGTCGCGAAAACCCCGCGACGGTTTCCTCGCTGCCGAAGATCGGCCAGCCCATCGGCTGGTTCGGATAACAGGCTTCCTGAAGAAGATCGAAAATGAGGTCGTCGGGCGTGTCGCGCGTCTGACCGATTTCCTGGATGATGACCTCGCGTTCGCGCGTCAGCTCGCCTTCCTCAAAGGTCGAGTTGAGCAGGATATCGGCGATCATATCGAGCGCGAGACCCACATCATCCTTGAGCACGCGGGCGTGAAACGCGGTCTGCTCGCGGCTGGTATAGGCGTTGATGTCGCCGCCGACCGCTTCGATCTCGGTAGCGATATCCTTGGCCGACCGCGTGGCCGTTCCCTTGAACGCCATATGTTCGAGCATGTGCGAGAGGCCCGCTTCGGCCGGGTGTTCGTGGCGCGCGCCGCAGTTCACCCACACACCCAAGGCCGCGCTCATCAAATGAGGCATGGGATCGGTTGCAACGATCAGACCGGAAGGAAGCCGCGTGATTTTGACGGTCATGTTGTCTTGGTGCGCTCCAGGACGAATTCCTCGACCGCCGCTTTGGCGTTCGCCAACACAGTGTAGCGCTCTTCGCGGGTCGACAAATCACTCAGATGTGCAGGTAATTCTGCTGGTTTTCCAATGGCTTGTGTGACCGCAGCGGAGAATTTCGCCGGGTGGGCCGTGGCCAGGGCCACCACAGGGCCTTTGAGCTCGGTGCTGAGTTTCCCGGCTGCCGCGACGCCGACAGCGGTATGGGGATCGATGACGATGCCGTTTTCCTTATAGACGCGGGCAATGGTGGCGATGGTTTCAGAATCGTCGGTGCGCGCGGCAAGATAGCGCTCCTTGAGGACACGCAAAACGGACGGCGGTATCGCCAGCTGCCGCGTTGCGGCGAAATCCCGCATCGCTTGGGCAATCCAAACTGCATCGCGGCCCGATGCTTCGAACAGCGCGCGCTCGAAATTGCTTGCGACCTGGATGTCCATGGAAGGGCTCCATGTCGGCTGCGCTTCCCCCGCACTGTAATTGCCGGTGGCCAGCGCGCGCGCGAGGATATCGTTGGCGTTGGTGGCGATGACCAGGCGCGATACGGAGAGGCCCATGCGGGTCGCCGCCTCGCCCGCGAAGATGTCGCCGAAATTGCCGGTCGGAACGACGAAGTTGACGGGGCGCCCTGAACCCGCGCCGAGCGACGCGGCAGCGGTAAAATAATAGACGCATTGCGCCATGATCCGCGCGAAGTTGATCGAGTTCACCGCGGTGAGTCTTGTGCGCGCCGCAAACTCGGAATCGGCAAAGAGCGCCTTGACGATGGTCTGCGCGTCGTCGAACGAACCCTCCAGCGCGATGTTGTGGACGTTGGAATCGAGCACCGTCGTCATCTGGCGCCGTTGCACATCCGAAACACGGCCATGGGGATGCAGCACCACGACATCCACGTTGGGCTGCCCGCGAAGCGCCGCAATCGCCGCGGAACCCGTGTCGCCCGAGGTGGCAACGATGACGGTCGCGCGACGGTTCTGTTTGGCGAGCAAACGGGCGAAGAGCCGGCCCAAGAGCTGCATCGCCACGTCCTTGAAGGCGAGCGTCGGCCCATGAAACAGCTCAAGCAGGAAAAAATCCGGCGCCAGCGCCACCAGCGGCGCGACCGCATCATGCGCAAAACCGGCATAGGCCGACTTAACATCGGCCTCAAATTCATCCCTCGTGAAGGCGTCGCCGATGAAAGGCCACATCACGCGCAGCGCGACCTCGGGATAGGAGAGACTGGCGAATTCGCGGATCGTCTCCTGGCGGAAAACGGGCCAATGGTCCGGCAAATAGAGCCCGCCGTCCGGCGCCGGACCGCCGAGCAGGATGTCGGCAAACTCCGCCCCCGCCTGGCCCCTGGTGCTGATGTAGTGCATGCGCCGGCCCTGCTCTTTCCTGCCACCTTCCGCCGAAGCGCAACTTTCCGGTCAACCTAGTGTGGCGAATCCGAAATTCGCAAGTGCTTGGGCAACGCTTTGAGCGAATTTCGGATTCAAAGCCACACTAGCAATTTATTGAATCTCGTGTGGTTTTCGGATTTGAAGTTCCTAAGCGTGGATGCCATGGAGATCTTAGGAACTTCAAATCCACCACACGATGCTCAGCCGGCCGCGGGAGCGGTGATAAAACAGATAAACCCCCATCAGCGCCAGCGCGAGGCCGAACCAGGTGACGGCGTATTGCAAGTGATCGTTGGGGAAATCAACCCTCGTCTGCCCCCCCAAAGGCCAGCCTCCTGGATTGGGTGTGGCGTCTGCCTCGATGATCAGCGAAGGGACCGTCAGGCCAGCCACCTTGGCCATGCTTGGCACATCCTTCACGAACCAGAGGCGGGTCTGGGCATTCGGGGCCGGGGTGAACAGGCCGGGCTCCCGCGAGAGCCGAAGCACTCCGGTCAATGAGACCTCACCTGTCACCTGAGCCGCTTGGCGGGTGGCAGATTGGTGCAAGGCTTCCGGGACGAAACCCCGATCGATGAGGACCGTCCCCCCATTCGCCAGCACCATGGGCGTGACAACGTCCACGCCAACGGCGCCCAACGGTCCGCGGGAGAAAACATAAAGTTCCTTGTCGTGCAGGAAATGCCCGGTGACCCGGACATGGCGCCACTCCGCGTTTGCGGCACCGTTCGCCAAAGCATCGCCAAGCGGCACCGGAGGCGCGCTGAGCCCTCTCTCCACACTCGCGATCAACGCCTCTTTCTCGTGCAGCCGTTCGATTTGCCAGATCCCCAGACCCGCCAGCAGCATGAAGCCAGGCAGGAGCCACAGCGTGGGAATAAGCAGAGGCCGGAAGCGGATCACGGAATCATCGGTAGAGGTGTCGCACGTTATTCTACTTCACCTCTCGTCCTTCCTCGGCCCGGTGCTTGTATTGAAGCACGATCATTCCCGCCTTGAGCGGGCGAAGAAGCGCAAGGGAGAGGATCACCACCGCGGGGCCCCAGATCACCGCATGCACCCAATAGGGCGGCTGAAACCAGACTTCGGTCAGAAGGGCGCTTCCGGCGACGATCGCGCCCACGATCAGGATCACGAATACCGCCGGTCCGTCGCCGGCCTCAAAGCGCGAATAGTCCAGACCGCATGCCGAACACGCGGACGCCACCTTCAGATAGCCACGAAACAGCCTACCCCGTCCGCAGCGCGGACAGCGAGCAAGCAGCGACGCGAAGGCGACCGAAGGTTCGGTCCCATGCGCGCCGGCGATCATTCCACGATGGCGCTGGCGCCCCAGACATAGATCCAGGCGAAGAGAAACAGCCATACCACGTCGACGAAATGCCAATACCAGGCGGCGGCCTCGAAGCCGAAATGACGAGCGGGCGTGAAATGTCCGGCAATGGCCCGGCCCAGGCACACGATCAAGAAGATCGTACCGATGATCACGTGCATGCCGTGGAAACCCGTGGCCATGAAGAACGCCGAGCCGTAGATCGCGTTGAGGTTCCCCATCCCCGCGGTCAGATGTTTGTGCGCCTCGTCGGTGAACGGCACGAGCTGCGCATGATTGAGGCCGAAGGTGAAGGCGGCGTGGCTGTATTCATAGGCCTGCACAGCCGTGAAGCTCATGCCCAGAAGCACGGTGACGATCAGCCCTTGGATCGCGCCCTTGCGGTTCTTGTTGAGGATCTCATGGTGCGCCCACGTGACCGTCGCGCCCGAAGTCAGCAGGATCAGCGTGTTGAGAAGCGGGAAATGCCACGGATCGAAGGTGACAATCCCTTGCGGCGGCCATTGGCCGATCGAGACATCGATAGGAAACAGCGCCGAATTGAAAAACGCCCAGAACCAGGCGAAGAAAAACATCACCTCCGAGGCGATGAAGAGGATCATGCCGTAGCGCAGGCCCAGCTTCACCACCGGCGTGTGATCGCCGCGAACGACGGATTCCCGCACGACATCGCGCCACCAGCCCGCCATGGTGTAAAGGACGAGCGCGGCGCCGATGAAGAATATCCAGGGCTGGCCATTGACCGGCAGCCCCCAGAAGCCCGTATAGCCGGAGTTCATCCAGAAGACGGCGCCGATCAGCATCAGCCCCGCGCCTGCCGCGCCCACGATGGGCCATGGGCTGGGATCGACCAGATGATAATCGTGATGCACTTCACCGTGAGCCATGATGTTCGCCTTTCGTGCGTATCAGCCCTTAGGACCTTTCGCCGGTACGGAAGCCGTCTTTCCACCCGAATTCTGATTGGTCGCGGGATAGAATGTGTAGGAGAGCGTAATTTCGGTGAGGTTGTCGTCGGCGCGGTCGGTGAGGATCCCTGGCGCGACAAAGAAAGACACCGGCATGTCCACCGATTCGCCGGCTTCGAGCCGCTGCTCCGTGAAGCAGAAGCATTGAATCTTAGTGAAGTAGCGCGCGGCGGTATCGGGCGCAACATTGAACGCGGCATGGCCGACGATGGCGACATTGCTCTTATTCGCGGCATGGAAATAAACCAGGCGATCCTCGCCGACCTTCACCTGAACCGAACGGGTCTCAGGCGCGAAGGACCAGGGAAGCGCGGGATCCACATTCGTGTCGAAGCGAACGGTAATCACGCGGTCGCCGGTGGCGCCTGGCGCTGCGTCCGCCCGGTTTGGCGTGCCGCCATATCCCGTCGCGCGGCAGAACATGTAATAGAGCGGCACCGCGGCGTAGGACGCACCGACCATGCCGACAACCACGGCAAAGCAGCCCGCGAGCACAGCATCGTTGCGCGTCAATCTCATTGCCTGCTCATCGCCAAAGATCTAATCCGCCACATGTCCGCCCAGCCGCACGATTGTCATGACGAAGAACAGCACGACAATGAAGAGAAGGATTCCCGCGATCGCGTAATTGCGCATCTTTCGCGCGCGTTCGAACCGTGCTCTTTCCTTGTCATCGCCATTCATCCCACGACCAAAGGCGCGATCGGCGCGATTCCCATTCCCACCTCCACCAGAAGCGCCGCAAAGAGGGCGAACAGATAAAGGATGGATACACCGAAGAGTTTCCGCGCCTGCGGTTCCCGTTCCGCATCGCGCTCGGCGGCGACGCGCAGACTCTGAACCAAGAACCAAAGCCCGATACCGGCATTCACGGCCAGATAGAGCGGCCCCGCAAAGCCGAGGATGGCGGGGGCAAACCCGCATCCCACGACGAGCACCGTGTAGATCACGATCTGACGCCGGGTCTCGGCCTTGCCCGATACGACGGGGAGCATGGGAATGCGGGCCTGCGCGTAATCGTCAACGCGATAAAGCGACAAGGCCCAGAAATGGGGCGGCGTCCAAAGAAAGATGATGGCGACAAGCACCAGCGGCGGAAGGCCAAGCGATCCGGTTACCGCGGCCCAGCCGATGGCGGGAGGGAGCGCTCCAGCGAGCCCACCGATGACGATGTTCTGCGGCGTGCGGCGCTTCAGCCACATGGTGTAGACAAAAACATAGAAGGCAATGGTGAACGCCAGCAGTGCTGCTGCCACGAGGTTGACCAGCAAGCCCATGACGCTGATGGAGCCCACGGCGAGGACCGCGCCGAAGGCCCTGGCGTCTCCCGCCGTCAGATGGCCCTGTGGCACAGGGCGCCCCTTGGTGCGCGTCATCAACGCATCGATATCCGCATCGAACGCCATATTGAGCGCGCCCGATGCGCCGGCCCCCACTGCGATGCAAAGCAGCGCGGTGAACGCGGTGGGGAGCGCGATGGTGCCGGGGGCAAGAACGAGGCCGACGACGCCGGTGAACAAAACCAGCGACATCACGCGCGGTTTCAGCAGCGCGAAATAATCCCCGACCGTCGCAAAATTGGCGTTTGCGACGGCAAGGGATTCCGGCCTCTCAGCGAATGCTGCCACGCTTCACTCCACCCCTAATGGTGACCCACATCCGCGATGTGCGGCAGGTCGTTGTAAGTATGGAAAGGCGGCGGCGAGGACAGCGTCCACTCCAGCGTCGTAGCGCCGACGCCCCATGGATTATCGCCAGCCACCCGCTTGCGCATGAAGGCTTCGGCCATGGTCAACAGAAACACCAGCACGCCAATGCCGGCTATGAATGCGCCGATCGACGAGACGAAGTTCCAGCCCGCGAACGCGTCGGGATAATCCGCGTAGCGGCGCGGCATGCCGGCGAGCCCAAGGAAATGCTGCGGGAAGAACGCCAGGTTCACGCCGACGAAGGTGATCCAGAAATGCAGCTTGCCCAGCGTTTCGTTGTACATGTAGCCGGTAAACTTCGGAAACCAGTAATACCAGCCGGCGAAGATCGCGAACACCGCGCCGAGCGACAGCACGTAGTGGAAATGCGCCACGACGTAATAGGTGTCCTGCAGCACGACATCGACGCCGGCATTGGCGAGCACCACGCCGGTGACGCCGCCCACCGTGAAGAGGAAAATAAAGCCAACCGCCCATAGCATCGGCGTGCGGAAGCTGATCGACCCGCCCCACATAGTCGCGATCCAGGAAAAGATCTTCACGCCTGTCGGCACGGCAATCACCATCGTGGCGAAGATGAAATACGCCTTGGTATCGACGGTGAGGCCGACCGTGTACATGTGGTGCGCCCACACGACGAAGCCGATGAAACCGATCGCGACCATGGCATAGGCCATGCCGAGGTAGCCGAACACCGGCTTCCTGGAGAATGTGGCCACGACCTGGCTGATCATCCCGAAGCCGGGAACGATCAGGATGTACACTTCCGGGTGGCCGAAGAACCAGAACAGATGCTGGTACAGGATCGGATCGCCGCCGCCCGCCGGATTGAAGAACGTCGTCCCGAAATGCCGATCGGTGAGCAGCATGGTGATCGCGCCCGCAAGCACCGGGAGCGAAAGCAGCAAGAGGAAGGTCGTCACCAGGATCGACCACACAAAGAGGGGCATCTTGTGCAGCGTCATGCCCGGCGCGCGCATATTGAAGATCGTGGTGATGAAGTTGATCGCGCCCAGGATCGAGGACGCACCGGCAAGATGCAGAGCGAAGATCGCAAGGTCCATCGCCGGCCCGGGCGAGCCATAGGTCGAGAGGGGCGCATAAATCGTCCAGCCGCCGCCGACGCCTTGGCCGCCGGAATCGCCCTCCACGAACATCGAAAGGACGAGGAACAAGAAGGAGAAGGGCAACAGCCAGAACGAAATATTGTTCATGCGCGGGAACGCCATGTCCGGCGCGCCGATCATCAAGGGCGTGAGCCAATTGCCGAAGCCGCCGATCATCGCCGGCATGATCATGAAGAACACCATGATCAGACCATGGCCGGTAACAAAGACGTTGTAGGTATGCGGTTCGGCAAAGATCTGCAGGCCGGGATACATCAGCTCGGCGCGCATCATCATCGAAAGGAACCCGCCGACGAGACCCGCGACGACGGCGAAAATAAGGTACATCGTGCCGATGTCCTTGTGGTTCGTGGAATAGACGAACCGACGCCAGCCGGTGGGGTGACCTTCGTGGGCCGCGTGCGCACCATGCGCCGCGCCGTGATCGTGTGCACCTGCCATGGCGCCCTCCTATCTTTCTCTTAGCGTCCCGCGGCGACGCGTGTCGGCGCGTCAACGGCTGCGAATTTGGTTTTGGCTTCCGTAACCCACATGTCAAATGCTGCCTGGCTCACGACCTCGACCGTAATGGGCATGAAGGCATGGCGCGCGCCGCACAGTTCAGAGCACTCGCCGTAATAGATGCCTTCCTTATCGGCCTTGAACCAAGTCTGGTTGACGCGTCCCGGCACGGCGTCGATCTTCACGCCAAACGCCGGTATCGCCCAGGAATGGATGACATCCGCGCCGGTGGTGATCAGGCGGATGGTTTTGCCGACTGGCACCATTACGTGATTGTTGGTCCCCAACAGACGCGGTGGCCCATCCTTCACGATCGGCGCCGAACGCCGGTCGGGCACGATCAAGGCATCGAAGGTGAAATTTCCATTGTCCGGATATTCGTAGGTCCAGAACCACTGCTTGCCGATCGCCTTCACCGTCAGATCGGTTGCGGGGATCACGTCCTCGAAATAGAGCAGCCGGAACGAGGGAACGGCGATGGCCACAAGAACCAATACCGGAATGACGGTCCACAGCACTTCGAGCGTGGTGTTGTGCGTGGTGGCCGACGGCGTCGGATTGGCCTTGGCGTTGAAGCGCAGGACGATCCACGCCAGGAGCGCGAGCACGAACAGGCTGATCGCAGTGATGATGTAGAGGACGAAGGTGTGCAGCCCGATGATGTCGCGCATGCGTTCATCGCCCGCCGCCTGCAACCCGATCTGCCAGGGCGATGGTTGTCCTTCGGCGGCTTGTGCGGAGATGGCGAAGGACAGCATGCCGGTCGCCACAAATGCTGTGAACATGCCGAGCTTTCGGATCATGAGGCCCCCATATGGACTTAGGGCCGGGTGACGGTGCTCTGCGGCCCCAGTCCCGGCTTTTAGGAAGAGTCGACCGGGCGATTTAGTCGGGGTATGGAACCTGAGTCATTGCGACCAGATGCCACGCGGGCGCTTTATCCCCCGGGCGGGTCTTTCGGATTCTTCGCGCCGGGCCGTGACGGGCGCTCCTTGGGTGCCTATATATTCGGGGCACCAAGATCGAGCGGAACCCATGACCAGCCAAGAAGACCTGTTTTTTACCCAGACCGGGATGGAACGGAGCCGGGTCCAGGGCCTGGTCGACAAGACGCTCCATGGGGCCGACGATGGCGAGCTGTTCCTGGAATATCGCCAGACCGAGAGCTTTGCTTTCGATGACGGGCGGCTAAAAGCGGCCACCTACGATACGACTCAGGGCTTTGGCCTCAGGGCCGTTTCGGGCGAAGCGACAGGCTATGCCCATGCCTCAGAGCTCTCGGAGGCTGCCATCGGCCGGGCGGCCGAGGCCGTCAGCGTGGTCAAGCTGGGCCATTCGGGGGTGCTCGCCGGAGCGCCGGCGCGGACCAATCTGCATCTTTATACCGACCACAGCCCGCTCGACTCGGCGCCCTTCGACGTCAAGGTGAAGCTGATGGCGGAGATCGACGCCTATGCCAGGAGCAAGGACCCGCGGGTGAGGCAGGTTTCCTGCTCGCTCGCCGGCGAGTGGCAGGTGGTGGAGATCTTGCGCCCCGGCGGAGAATCCTTCCGTGACGTGCGGCCGCTGGTGCGGCTCTCGATTGCGTTGGTTGTCGAGGAGAATGGCCGTCAGGAGACGGGTCATTATGGCGGCGGCGGCCGGCGCGCTTACACTGACTACATCTCCCCGGATTATTGGCGCGCGGGTGTCGACGAGGCGCTCAGGAGCGCGCTGGTGAATTTGAAATCCGTCCCCGCACCCGCCGGCGAGATGAATGTGGTGCTTGGGCCCGGCTGGCCCGGCATCCTGCTCCACGAAGCGGTAGGGCACGGGTTGGAAGGCGATTTCAACCGCAAGAAAACCTCGGCCTTCGCCGGCCTCCTCGGGCAGCGCGTGGCTTCCCCCGGTGTCACGGTGGTCGATGACGGCACGCTTCCCGAACGGCGCGGCTCGCTCACCATCGATGATGAAGGAACGCCGACTTCGCGCAACGTGCTGATCGAGGACGGCATCCTGAAGGGCTATATGCAGGACCGGATGAACGCGCGGCTGATGGGCGTCCCCCCGACCGGAAACGGACGGCGGGAATCCTTTGCCAGCCAGATCCAGCCCCGCATGACCAACACCTACATGCTCGGCGGCAATCACGCGCCGGAAGAGATCTTGGCCTCGGTGAAGAACGGCATCTACGCGGTGCAGTTCGGCGGCGGACAGGTCGACATCACGAGCGGCAAATTCGTGTTCTCCTGCACCGAGGCCTATCGCATCGAGAACGGCAAGCTTGCCGCGCCCATCAAGGGCGCGACTCTGATCGGCAATGGCCCCGACGCGATGACGCGGGTTTCGATGATCGGAAACGACATGAAACTCGATACCGGCATCGGCACCTGCGGCAAGAACGGCCAGAGCGTGCCCGTGGGCGTCGGCCAGCCCACGCTGCGCATCGATGCGCTGACCGTCGGCGGGACCGCGGCTTAGCGGCGAGAGTTCGTGCCCGGTTGAGAGCTTCCAGCCCTATGCGTGTGGACGATAACCGACGTGGCGGCTGGACAAATTCAGCCTTGACATGTGTTGCACATGTGAATATATTTTTCACATGTCCAAGATGATCCAGCTGCGCAATGTTCCCGACACGCTCCATAGGAAGCTGAAAGCCCGGGCAGCTCTCGAAGGTCTTTCCCTGTCCGATTTCCTGACGCGGGAAGCGCGTAAGATTGCCGATCAGCCGACGGACGAAGAAATTCGCGCGCGCTTGGCTGGACGCCCTGTTTTGCGGCTGTCACCGTCGCCGACCGAAATCCTCCGCGAAGAGCGGGACCGCCGGTAACAGCCGTGCCTGTCCTCGATACATCCGCGGCATTGGAAGTATTGCTCAAGACACCTCTTGGAATGGACACTGTCCCTCGCATCTTGAATCCGGACGAATTGCTGCACGCACCGCACCTATTGGACATCGAATTCATCCACGTGCTGCGGCGGCTGACGCAATCTGGCGCCATTCAGCAGACCAGCGCGCAACAAGCGCTGGACGATCTCGCTGACCTCCGCCTGATCCGGCATCCCCATGGCCAGCTGCTGCAACGGATCTGGGAGCTTCGCTCCTCGGTCTCCGCTTACGACGCCGCCTATATCGCTCTCGCCGAAGCCTTGGACATGCCACTCCTGACCTGCGATGCGAAGCTGAGCCGCTCGCACGGCCACCGCGCGAAAATCCAGTTGTTGGCATAGAAGGCGTTTGTGCCACCGCGCGATAGGTTTATGGCTCGACCACAAAAATCGGTCGCAAAATTGGAAGCTGGGCGCTAACAGATTGTCTCGTGCTCTCGTTTCAGGGGCGTCTGACATGAGCGAATATTGGTTTCGGCCCAAGCAACGCGGCATTGGCGCGGGCGTGCCGTTAAATTGGAAAGGCTGGGCGCTCTTTGCCGCCTATGTCGGCGCGATCCTGGCTGTGCCGTCGATGTACGAAGCCGCGCTCGGCTATCCCGGGACACCCTTGCTGCGGATTCTGGGCGTCGTGGCGATATCGGTGCCGTTCCTTCTCCTCGCCTGGAGAAAGACCCAAGGCGGCTGGCGCTGGCGGCGCGGCGAAGAGGATATGAACGACGACGAGCCGGGCTGAACTCGTCGAAGCATCACAGGAAATTATAAGCCTCGAAAAGCTTGCAGAGATCGCCCTGCCAATCGGCGCGATAATGTCGGAGCAGCTCTTCCGCGCGGGTCTCGTGGCGATCGACCAATTCCCACAAGGGTTGGAGGAACCCTTCTTCACCGCCGCCGGCCGCATCGAGAATATTCCGGCTGCGCAGACCTTGGGTTGCGATCTCCAGCATGCGGCGCGCGAGCTCATGCACATTGGTGTTGCGGAAGGGTGTCGCGAAGGCCTGCATCGGAACGGCGTCGCGCATCGCCTGGCGCTCTTCGACCGTCCAGCCCTTCACCAGGTCCCAGGCCGCGTCCAGCGACGTCGTATCGTAGAAAATGCCCGCCCATAGCGCCGGCAGGCCGCAAATGCGCCGCCATGTGCCGCCATCGGCCCCTCGCACTTCGAGATAGCGCTTCAAGCGCACCTCGGGAAAAATCGTCGTCAGATGATCGGCCCAATCGGCCATCATCGGCGTCACGCCTTTGAGCTCGGGAATTCGTCCGTCAAGAAAATCGCGGAACTTCTTCCCGGCGACGTCGATGTAGCGCCCGTCGCGATAGACGAAATACATCGGTACATCGAGCGCGTAATCGACATAACGCTCGAACCCGAAGCCATCCTCGAACACAAAGGGCAGCATGCCCGCGCGGTCATTGTCGACATCGGTCCAGATGTGACTGCGATAGGACAGAAATCCGTTGGGCTTGCCCTCGCGGAACGGCGAATTGGCGAACAGTGCCGTCGCCACCGGCTGAAGCGCGAGGCCGACACGGAATTTCTTCGCCATGTCGGCCTCGGAGGAGAAATCGAAATTCCCCTGCACCGTGCAGGTGCGGAACATCATTTCCAGACCATAACCGCCGACTTTAGGCATGTAGCGCCGCATGATCTCGTAGCGGCCCTTCGGCATCACCGGCACCTCGGCAAGCGTCCAGGTTGGTGCGAAGCCCACGCCGAGGCACCCCGCTCCGATTTCGGCGAAGATTTCCCGCACCTGTCGCAGATGCGTATTGGTCTCGATGCAGGTCTCGTGGATTGTCTTCAGCGGCGCGCCCGAAAGCTCGAATTGACCACCGGGCTCCAGGCTGATGGCGGCATTGTCTTGCGACAGCCCGATGATGTTTTCGCCTTCGCGGATGGGGGACCAGCCGAAACGCTCCATGCCCTCCAGCAAAGCGCGGATGCCGGTGGGACCTTCATAGGGGAGCGGTTTGTAATTCTTCAGGCCGTAGACGAATTTCTCGTGCTCGGTCCCGATCCGCCAATCCGCGCGGGGCTTCGAGCCCGCGGCAAGATGGGCCACAAGATCGGCACGCGAATTGATAGGCCCGCCGGCAGATTGCGGGATGGACATATAGGCTTCCTCTGTCCGCAAAAGCGGGTTGGCGTGGTCGGCTGGATTGGACGGGAACCTAGTAGCGGGGCGAAGGACTTACAAGGCGGGGGCCGGCTCTAGCTCCAATCCCCGCAAATCGCCTGCCAGACCGAGAGCGCCGCCAAGGCCGCCGTGTCGGCGCGCATGATGCGTGGCCCCAGTGTCACGGGCCGCACAGAAGTGCATTGACGAATGGCTTCGCGCTCCTGCGGATCGAATCCCCCCTCCGGTCCGGTGAGAATGCCCCATTGCGCTTGCTGCCCCGCATCATCCAGCGCTTTGGCGATGGGAACGGCATCTCCACCCTCGTCGCAGAACAGCAGCCTGCGCCCCGAAGGCCAAGACCGCAACAGTGCATCGAGCGCAACGGGTTCGCGGATTTCCGGTACGCTCAAGCGGCCCGATTGCTCCGCGGCCTCGATCGCGTTGGCGCGCATCCGATCGAGATTCACGCGCCGCGCCACGGTCCGGTTGGTGATCACCGGCTGCAGCACTTTGGCGCCAAGCTCGGTTGCTTTTTGTGCCAGGTAATCGGCAGGGATCTTCTTGATGGGCGCGAAAGCGAGCCAAAGGTCCGGCACTTCGGCCTGGGTTTCGCTCTGGGCTTCGCAAAGCAGCGTGCAGCTCCGGCGCGCGACATCCGCAATTCTCGCGCGCCATTCGCCATCACGTCCATTGAACAGCAGCACATGATCCCCTTCGCGCGACCGCATGACATGGAGCAGATAATGCGCCTGGGCCTCGCTGGGCGTGAGTTTTGCGCCGGGCGCAAGGGGAGCCTCGACGTACAAGCGGACCTTGCCGCCGGCATCGGCGAGATCGGAATTGGGGGAATCGCGGTCTTTGTCCCGCCGCATAGGCGCGCTACCCTGAATTGAACCTTTAAGAGTTGCAGCACGCATGAGCGCCGATCCGCAAGCCCCGCAGAGTCCGGCAGACTCCCCGCGCCCGGCAGACGCCCCGCGCCTGGCAGGCGCCCCGCGCCCAGCAGGCGCCCCGCGCCCAGCAGGCGCGCACCGTCCCGCCGATGCCGTGCGGAAGGGCTGGATCGATGATGCACCCCGCGCGCTCCAGCCCTATTTGCGGCTTATGCGGCTCGACCGGCCGATCGGGGCGTGGCTGCTCTACTGGCCTTGCGTCTTCGGGCTCGCCCTCGGCGCGGCTTCCGCCGGACGCGGCATTCCCAACCCGCTCTATGTCGTCCTCACCGGGATCGGCGCTATCGTGATGCGCGGCGCGGGCTGCACCTATAATGACATCGTCGACCGCGATTACGACGCGCGTGTCGCGCGCACGCGTGGGCGACCCATCCCTTCGGGCGCGGTGAGCGTGAAACAGGCCTGGGCGTTTGCGGTCGCGCAAGGCCTGATCGGTTTCCTCATTCTGCTGATGTTCAACCGTTTTGCGATTGTCCTCGGCGCGAGCTCACTTCTGCTCGTCGTCTGCTACCCCTTCATGAAGCGGATCACCTGGTGGCCGCAGGCATGGCTCGGGCTCACCTTCAATTGGGGCGTGCTGTTCGGCTATGCCGCGGAAACGGGAAGCCTTTCGCTCCCCGCTTATCTTTTTTACGCCGGCTGCTTCTTCTGGACCATGGGCTACGACACGATCTACGCGCATCAGGACAAGGAAGACGACATCCTCATCGGCGTGAAATCCTCCGCCATCCGTCTGGGCGCAGCCAGCAAGCCCTGGCTTTACGCGTTCTATGCTGCCGCTTTCGTTCTGATGCTGGCGGGCGGCATCGCCGCCGGTCTTGGCATCATGTTCGCACTGATGATGCTCGTCGCCGGCGCTCATCTTCTCTGGCAGCTGCGCTCGCTCGACATCGACCGCCCGCTGCTCTGCCTTAGATTGTTCAAGGCCAATCGCGACACCGGCGCCCTGATCGCCGCCGCCCTTGTGCTCGGTGCGATGGCGCGCCTCTGATGGCCTCGTCGGACGACGAAAATCGAAGCAATTTCATCCGCGCCAACACCACGTTGCAGGCGCCGCCGCTGGTGCCGGAAATAAGACTGCATCTGGCCGGCGAGGTGATGGGCCTATGGGGTGAGACCGAGGCGCGTTCTGCGGCTCTGGCGTCCGGCATGAAAAATCTGCCGCCGCCTTATTGGGCCTTTGCCTGGCCGGGCGGTCAAGCGCTGGCGCGCTATATCCTCGATCATCCGCAGGAAGTCGCGGGCAAATCGGTGTTGGATTTCGGCGCGGGCTCGGGTCTGGTTGCCATCGCGGCGGCCAAAGCTGGCGGCGTTCCTGTCATCGCCGCAGAGATCGATGCGCTTGCGCTCGCCGCCATCGAACTCAACGCCGCAGCGAACGGCGTGTTCGTGGAAGAGATCGAAAACGACATCATCGGCACGAATGGCCGCTGGGATACGATCCTAGCCGGCGACATGTGTTACGAGCGGCCTTTGGCTGAGCGACTAACCGGCTGGCTGCGGAGCTTGGCTTCGGAGGGCGCGCGGGTTTTGATCGGTGATCCGGGGCGCAATTATTTCCCGGAAAGCGGCGTCCGGCGGCTTGCGAGTTATGAGGTGCCGACCTCGCGCGACCTTGAGGATCGCGAGATGCGCGAAACATCGGTCTATGGAATATCGCCGAGCTGATTTGCGTCCATCCATTTGTGTTGGAGGAACGCGCATCCCCATGCCACAGTAAGAGTCGCCGCGCGAAGGAGAATTTCATGTCCGTTGAAGGGGAAATCGTCAGGGAAGAGGCACAGGAGCTTCATCGCACGCTCGGTCCGTGGCAGCTCATCTCGCTTGGCATCGGCGCCATCATCGGCGCCGGCATTTTCGTCATCACCGGGCACGCGGCGGCGGCCTATGCCGGCCCGGGCGTGATGATCTCCTTCATGATCGCGGGCGCGGGTTGCCTGTTTGCCGGCCTCTGCTACGCCGAGTTCGCCTCCATGATCCCGAGAGCCGGAAGCGCCTACACCTACACCTATGCGACGATGGGAAAATTCCTTGCCTGGATCATTGGCTGGAATTTGGTGCTCGAATATATGGCGGCCGCGTCCACGGTGGCCGTCGGCTGGTCCGGTTATTTCGTCGAGCTGCTGAGCCAGATGGGCATCGTCATTCCGAAAGCTTTTTCGTCGGCGCCCATTGCCATGACCAGCTTCGAGGATATGTCCCTGACCGGCTCCTTTCTGAACCTGCCGGCCATGGCGGTGGTCGCCATCGCGAGCACGCTTTTGGTGATCGGAATACGCGCGTCCGCCCAATTCAACGCCGTCATGGTGGCGATCAAACTTACCATCGTTGTGCTTGTCATCGCCTTCGGCCTTCCGCTGATCAAGACCGTCAATCTGACGCCCTTTATCCCGCCGAATACGGGCACGTGGGGCGAATTCGGCTGGAGCGGGGTCTTCCGCGCCACCGGCGTCATCTTCTTCGCCTATATCGGATTCGACGCGGTCTCGGTCGCGGCGCAGGAAGCCCGCAATCCTCAGCGCGACATGCCCATCGGCATATTGGGCTCCCTGATCATCTGCACGGTGCTCTACATCCTGATGTCGCTGACGATGACGGGTCTCGCACCTTACCTTTCGCTGAACGTACCGCACCCGGTGTTCGTCGCCATCGAGACCGCGGGACCGCAGCTCGCCTGGCTGGGCGTGCTCGTCAATATCGGCGCTGTGGTCGGCCTGGCCTCGGTCGTGCTGGTCCTGCTGCTTGGCCAATCGCGGGTCTTCTACGCCATGTCGCGCGACGGGCTGATTCCACCGATCTATTCTCGGGTGCATCCCCAATTCCGCACGCCTTGGCTCGGCACGATCGTCACCGGGGTGGTCGCGGCGCTTCTCGCCGGCATTTTTCCGCTTGGCATATTGGGCGAGTTGGTCTCCATCGGCACGCTGCTCGCTTTCACCATCGTTTGCCTCTCCATCCTGGTGCTGCGGAAAAAAGCGCCCGACGCGCCGCGGCCCTTCCGCACGCCGGCCGTTTGGATCGTGGCGCCGCTCGGCATGGGCATGTGTCTTTTCATGATGGCGTTCCTTCCCATGGACACGTGGCTGCGCCTCGTCGTGTGGACGATCGTCGGCCTCATCATTTATGCCGTGTACGGGGCGCGCCACAGCAGGGCACCGGAATGGAGCTTGGCAAAACTACCAGCGGAGTGATCGCGTGAGGGGAGGCGACCTCACCGATCTCACGCAGCCCGATCCGGTCCTTGCCAGCGAGCATCAGCTTCAACGCACGCTCGGACCTACGGGCCTGATCATGCTCGGCATCGGCGAGATCATCGGCGCCGGCATTTTCGTCATCACGGGCACCGCGGCGGCCGATCATGCGGGTCCGGCGGTCCTGATTTCCTTTGTGATTGCCGGGTTCGGCTGCCTCTTTGCCGGCCTTTGCTATGCCGAGTACGCCACGCTCATTCCCGAATCGGGCAGCTCCTATACCTATGCCTATGCCACGATGGGCCGCTTCATGGCCTGGTTCATCGGCTGGAATATGGTGCTGGAATATCTGGTCTCCGCCTCGACCGTCGCGGTCGGCTGGTCCGGCTATTTCATCAGCCTGCTGAACAATCTGGGATTTGGCTTTCCTGCCGCATTCGCCAACGCGCCCATTGCCGGCCCCGGCTTTGCCGAGCTGCACTTCACGGGCGCCATTGTCAACCTGCCCGCAATCGCGCTGGTCGCAGGGCTCAGCATTGTCCTCGTGATCGGCGTGCGCGAATCGTCTGCCTTCAACGGCGTGATGGTGCTGATCAAGACCGGGATCGTGATGCTGGTGATCCTGTTCGGCCTGCCCTATGTGAGCGGCGCCAATCTCACGCCCTTTATCCCGCCCAATGACGGCGAATGGGGACATTTCGGCGCAAGCGGGATTCTCGCCGCTTCGGGCCTAATCTATTTCGCCTATATCGGATTCGAAACCGTTTCGGTCGCCGCCCAGGAGGCGCGCAACCCGCGGCGCGATATTCCGATCGGAATCCTGGGCTCCCTGCTTATCTGCACGGTGCTTTACATCCTGATGGCGATTGTCCTTACCGGCATCACGGATTGGCGCGACTTGAACGTGCCCAACCCGGTGTCGTTCGCGATTGCCAGAATCCCGGCCCTGACCTGGCTGGTGATCCCCATCGATATCGGCGCCCTGGTGGGCCTCGCTTCGGTGACCTTCATTGCCCTCTATGGGCAATCGCGCGTGTTCTACGCCATGGCGCGCGACGGCTTCCTGCCGCCGCTGTTTTCCGAGGTGCACGCGCGCTTCAGGACCCCGCATCGCGGCACGGTGGCGACGGGGCTTGTGGCCGCCCTGTTGGCCGCGCTCTTCCCCCTCGACATTTTGGCCGACCTGGTTTCCATCGGGACGTTGCTCGCCTTCGTCGTGGTTTGTGTGGGCATCATGATGCTGCGGGTGAGCGCGCCCCATGTGCGGCGCCAGTTCCGCACGCCTTGGGTGTGGTTCGTCGCCCCCGCCGGCGTGTTCAGTTGCGGGCTGATGATGTTCAGCCTGTCGAACGCAACCTGGGTCCGGCTCGTGCTGTGGACGATTTTGGGCCTGATCATCTATTTCGCCTATGGTCAGCGCCACACCGCGCCTTGGAAATGGAAAGTGCAGTAGGCTCGCCCCATGAGCTACCGTTCCTTGCGAGAATTCCTCGCCAGACTCGAGGCCGAGGGCGATCTGGTGCGGGTCTCCGCGCCGGTCTCGACCGTGCTGGAAATGACGGAAATCCAGACGCGGCTTCTGGGGACACGCGGGCCGGCCGTGATCTTCGAGAATCCCATCAAGGCGGACGGCACGCGTTCGGAGATTCCCGTGCTGGTCAATCTATTCGGCACGGTGAAGCGCGTGGCGATGGGCGTCACTCTGGGCGGCGTCGACCGCAGCGACGCGAAATCCTTGCGCGAGGTTGGCGAGTTGCTGGCGACGTTGCGCCAGCCCGAGCCGCCACGCAGCATCGGCGAAGCCTTCGAGCTCTTGCCGCTCGCCAAGACTTTCATGGCGATGAAGCCCAAGACGGTGGGCCGCCCGCCCTGTCAGCAGATCGTGCTCAAAGATTCCGACGTCGATCTCTCCCAGCTGCCGATCCAGACCTGCTGGCCGGGCGAGCCAGCACCACTGATCACCTGGCCGCTGGTGGTAACGAAGGGACCGAGCGATGCGCGCGAGGACAATTTCAATCTCGGCATCTATCGCATGCAGGTGCTGAACAAGACCCAGACCATCATGCGGTGGCTGCGTCATCGCGGCGGCGCGCAGCATTACCGGCGCTGGGCGAAGGAGAACGCAGGCCCCCTACCCGCCGCCGTGGTGATCGGCGCCGATCCGGGAACCACCATCGCCGCGGTGACGCCCGTTCCCGACACACTTTCCGAATATCAATTTGCCGGCCTTCTGCGCGGGAACCGTGTCGAGCTTGCCGAATGCGTCAGCCAGCCGCTGAAGGTCCCCGCCGAAGCCGAAATCGTCATCGAGGGCACCGTCTCGCTCACCGAGATGCGCGACGAAGGCCCCTATGGCGACCACACCGGTTATTACAATGCGGTCGAGCCATTCCCCGTCTTCACGGTGAGCGCGATCACCATGCGGAAGGACCCGATCTATCTTTCGACCTTCACCGGACGTCCGCCGGACGAACCCTCGACGCTCGGCGAAGCGTTGAACGAGGTCTTCATCCCGCTCCTTCAGCAGCAATTCCCCGAGATCGTGGATTTCTGGCTGCCGCCCGAGGGCTGTTCCTACCGCATCGCGATCGTCAGTATAAGGAAGGCCTATCCAGGCCACGCCAAACGCGTGATGATGGCGGTGTGGTCTTATTTGCGTCAGTTCATGTACACGAAATGGGTGATCGTGGTGGACGAGGACATCGACGCGCGCGATTGGAAAGAGGTGATGTGGGCGGTGGCGACGCGCATGGACCCGGCGCGCGACATCACCCTCATCGAGGGAACACCGATCGATTACCTCGATTTCGCCGCGCCCGAATCCGGCCTTGGCTCCAAGATCGGCCTGGACGCCACCAACAAATGGCCGCCAGAAGTCAAACGCGAATGGGGCCGAGAAATCCGGATGAGCGAGGACATCGTGCGCACCGTCACTGAGAAATGGCCGCGGCTCGGCCTTCCGGGCTCCGGCAAACCCATTTGGAAGGATTGACAAGGCCAAAGAATTACAATAACAATAACAATACTTATTGTTATGGAGATTGCCGTGGCCGGTCGTCCTCAGAAATTTCCCGCTTTACGGAAGTACCTGGAAAATAAAGCAAACGAGTATCGTTATAGCGGTGAGACCGAACCGCTTGCCATGACATTCAGCGAAATTGAAGCGCTCGGGGACGTTCTTCCGACCTCCGCCCGCAAACACCGCGCCTGGTGGGCTAACGGCAGTGCCGAAAAGCCATGGGAACGAGCGCGATTCCACACAGAGAATGTCCGTATGGAGGAAGGCCGGCTCACATTCCGGTATTTCGGACCCTATTCCCCCGATGGTCGCGCCCGCCAGGAAGAAAAGACCAAGGCGAGCAAAGCTGCCTTTCGACAGACATTGGCGGACCTCCGCCTTCGTGGAGTTTTGGTGTCGCCGCCGGAACCGCGTGCGCCGGCAGGGATGGCGGACGTTGCTCGCGCCTATGCCCAATCTGAAAAAATGGCCGGTACGCCGCCTCGTTGTCGGCATCCGGCGTATGGCGCGCTTAAAGGATATATCCGGCTCGTTGCAGGTACGGACCTCACCGAACCGGCTGATCCAGAATGGGGAGAGCGCGTTTGGGGCGATGACACGAAGTGACTTCGCTGCTGCTCGATACCTGTGCCGCAATTTGGGTGGCCGAAAAAGAAGTCATCTCCGAACAGGCGATCGATGCTCTGAATGAAGCGGTCGATAGAGACGAGCCCGTTTACGTCTCGATGATCAGCAGTTGGGAAATAGGACTGCTTGTCGCGCGCGGGCGGTTGCCGCTGTCGATGGATCCCTTGGCCTGGTTCGAACGCTTGTTGGATACTCCAGGCGTCCGTCTGGCTGATATTTCTCCGCGCATTTTGGTTGGGTCCTCGTTCCTTCCGGGCCGTCCTCCGAAGGACCCGATGGACCGGATCATCTTGGCAACCGCGCGAGAGGGCGGCTATCGCTTGGTCACCCGAGACAAACATCTGCTGGCCTATGCCGAAGACGGCCACGTTCAGGCTATCGCCTGCTGAGAATTACCGGTTGCGATAGGCGCGCAGGGTTCCTTGATGTTATTGTTGCACTCGGGCTTTCCGCGGTGGAGGGGCGCATGCGCGGCGTCAAAAGATCAGTCGGACTGTTCACCATACTCGCGAGTATGACGGCGTTTCCGTGTTTTGCGGCGGAGTGCGGTCCCTTGATGATAGCGACATCGGTCCCGATGCGGCCGATTGCGGGAGGCCCACCGGGAATCGACGTGTCGATCGCCGATACGCCCCAAACTCTTCTCGTCGATACCGGGGGCGTGTTCAGCTCTGTGACCAAGCGCACCATGCGCGAATTGAACCTCAAGCCCACACAGTCAAACGCTGCGATGACCAATGTCAGGGACCAGAAATCGGATCAGGCCGTCCGTCTGCCATCGATCGCGATCGGGCGCCTGCACAGGAAGGGGTGTATTTTCAGGTCGACCCGGCAGCGGACAATCCCGATAACAAAAACCCGCAGCCCTATGGCGGTACGCTGGGCCCGGACCTGTTGCAAAGATTCGATGCCGATTTTGCCTTTGCCAATGGCAACCTCAACCTCGTTTCGCCCGATCACTGCAAGAGCCAGGTTGTCTATTGGACCGCGCCCGCGGTCGCCATCGTGCCCATACGTGTCGCGCAATTCGGCCGTGTTTTTTTCCCGATGACGCTGGACGGCAAGCGCGTCGCCGTGCTCCTGGACACCGGCTCGACCGATACCGTGATGAACCTCGATGTGGCGCGGCGGGTCTTCAACGTTGATGTGAATGCTCCCGATGTTCAGAAAGTGGGCCAGATCACCGGCGGCTACACCGCAAATGTTTATCGGCGCCATTTCAAGAAACTTGAATTGGATGGCGTCGTCATCACCGATCCGCTGATTACGCTGCTTCCTAACACGATGGGGCCGCCTCCGGCGCCGCCCACAGGTTCATTCTTCTGGCAGAGTGATGATTTGCAGGGTCTCCCGGACTTGATCCTTGGCATGTCCGTGCTTTCCAAGCTCCACGTCTATATTGCCTACCAAGAACGCAAGCTTTACCTCTCGGCGGGGGCTCCCTCACCGGCGCCTTAGGCAAGCGACTACCTCGAATTCGCCGCTTCGCAGTTGCACCAACGGCAAAGCCCCTCCTATAGTTGCATCCGGTTTCGGGCGGTGGAGGGGCACTTGCGTGGTCCGCGTTTGGGTATCGCTATTGCAACCGCCATAGCGTCGGTCATTTCCGCCTCGTCTGCGTTCGCTTCGTCCGCATGCGGACCGCTCAATCTCATCACGTCTATGGATATCATAACCGTCTCCGGCGGCCGCCCAGGTATCGCAGCGAAAATCATGGATAAACCCGTGACGCTGCTCGTCGATACAGGCGGCGCCTCTAGCATGGTCTTTCGCAGTGTCGTCCGCGAACTCAACCTTCCGGTCAGCCAGGCGCAGTTCGAAATCGTCACTGTTGCGGGACAGCGCTCGCGTGATCAGGTGCGCCTGCCGTCCATAACGCTTGGCACGTTGCGCCAGGAAGGCGCTTATTTCATGATCGCTCCTAACGATGTGCCCTCGGAGAATCGGTCCTTCGATGGCATCATCGCTCCGGATTTCCTCTCTCGTGTGGATGCCGATTTCGATTTTGGAGTGAAAAGGCTCAACCTCGTGTCGCCGGACCACTGCGCAGGCAAGGTTGTCTATTGGTCCGCGCCTGCGTCGGCACCGGCCCTGGCCGTCGTTTCCTTCCACATCGACAGGAATGGCCACATCAGTTTTCCCGTCCGGTTGGACGGGCGGCGCGTCGATGCGATCCTAGATACCGGCGCCTACAACACCACACTCAACTTGAACATCGCGCGGCGAACGTTCGATGTCGATACCAACGCCCCCGACATACAGAAGGTGGGACAGGTCGAGGGCGGCTACAAAGCCGACATCTTTCGCAAGCAATTCAAGACGCTCGCGATCGAAGGCGTCACGGTTAATAATCCGATGATCGACTTGCTGCCCGATCTGGTGAGCGCGCCGGGTAGCACGCCGAAACCAACCGGCTCGCTTATCCGCGAAAGCGACACCGACCTGCCCGGTATTATTCTCGGCATGAATGTGCTGAGCAGGCTTCACGTCTATGTCGCCTACAAAGAGGCCAAGCTCTATATCACCGCCGCGAACCCGCCGGCTGGGCCTTCGCCCTGATCCTGCCTATCGTCGAAGGTGGATGACCGATGCCTCTCGTCCTCAAGATGACGGCGCTTTACATCGTTCTGAACGCCGCGATCATGTTGGCGCTCGCGGCGAACGTTATCCGTATGCGTTACCGCACCCGAACGCGCTTTGGCGATTCCAGCAATCCGGAGATGATGC
>JAXDMY010000188.1:0-6891 GCA_034665805.1 Alphaproteobacteria bacterium | reverse complement strand
ATGAGCGAAGAACCAGAGAAGGCTGGTCGCTACCGGCTGTTCGCCGCCAGATTGCGAGCGTTTGCTGCGGAAGACGTAACGCGCGAAAACCACGATCTACTTTGCCAGGTCGCCGGTGATTTCGAAGAGACGGCGGGAGAGCTCGAAGCCATCGACCAGCTTAGGCGCTCAATCCCAAAAGCCATACCTACGCGTCGGATTTCAAACTGAGACAGTGCCGAATTAGGCCATATGCTGCGGTGGAATTGCCTTCGCCTGGATAGAATCGGCCATTCGCTCGTAGTCCTCCGCAATCTTGAACATAGCTTCGCGCGATTTTGTGTCCTGCATGCTCTCGGCGGTGACCCGAATGTTCTCGGCCCGTCGGCGGCAAATCATGACGTTCTCAGGCTGAGTCACAAACTTGCGTCCCATTTATTCTGTTTCAATTTTATTCTGTTTCAATCCGCTCGCCTCGCGTTTCAGCTCTATGCCACGAAGAGTTGCCACAGCTATTGCCTCGCGACCGGTGGCCATCTGCTCGCAGTCTTGCGCCCGCTCCATCAACAATTCCCGAGTTCCCTCATTCGCCGTATCTAGAGCGTCCGCACGCAATTCTTCCGCGCGTTTTCGAAAATATCGTGCCTTGGCTCCATGTTCATCCATTCCCAAAACTCCTCTTGTTACGCTTGATGGCAATATGGGAATTGATTGTGGCGCCGCCTGCCTTATTGGCGTGCCTTTGCGACATTAGACCTCGCGTCTCGACTTTGTCACAGAGAGAATCTCAGCCAAATACCTGCACGCTGAGATGGCACCGGTGGCGTGCTGATCGTGAATCCTAAGCGCGCTGCTTGTGGTCGATTTCCCCAGATGCCGGCGGGCTTTCTGCTTTTGGTGGTACGCGGTCGGGGGTTTGAACTTTAAGCCCTACACGGCGGTTTCTTCGAGATATTCGATCACTCGCTGAAGCTTGCAAGCTTGCAGCTTCATCCTGAACTTCCATTCCTGGGTGATATCTACGCGCTCCCCGCCGCGATCTCCGTAAAGCGTCATGTGGCGTGTATCAAATAAGGCAATGTTCCCGCGCATCGCAGCGACCGTGTCACGATAATTGCCGAGAACGTCATCATTTGAAGGCATGTCGGAATTCTCCGCGCTGTTGCCCCCGGTTGATTCAACGCCCTCGGTGCCTTTTCGGACGACAGGCTGGCCGGCGCTAGTAGTTCTACTAGTGTGGTCCATGGTGGCATTTTAGTGCGACCGCGGTGGTCGAAGCGTCGCCGTGGGCGCTAGCCGCGCCGGACCTACGTATCTATACCTGCGGCCGCACTCACCCCATGTTAAGCGCGATCACGCATGGTGTTGATTCCGATATTCGACAGGACGTTTTCCATGGAGTTGATTTTCCCGGACCTTGCGCCGCACGAGCGGGCGGCCCGATATCGCGCCCTAGCCTACGAAGCTCATTGCGGGGTTGAGAAGACCACTGGCGCGGATCGCGAGTCGTGGGCCTTTGTAGAGCGTCAATGGGAAACCCTCGCCTCTAAAGCGGACGTAGATGCGGCTGCGGAATCTGAAGATCGCAAAACCCTGTTCAACGCGTCGCGATTGATGGTGAGCTGATGCTTACGTTGACGGCGGGCGTCCCACCCACGTCATCAGTCTCGGGCTCAAGCCCCCGGTCTCAAGCTCCTCGGACACCAGGGGCCAAGGCGGGCGATGAGCTGCGCGAATCCATCAGGCGGAGGCGAAGGAAGCCGAAGCCCCAATTCTTCAAGCAAAAGCAGCGATCACAAGCGACAAGATGCTGATCGGCGCGTCTTCCATCCACTGGCACCCGAATTGGCACCGGGAGACTTAGCACAGAGCAGGGTTGGGCTCAGGGTCACCAGTGGGTCACCAGCGTTGGATTTCCACCTGATCTTTGCTGAGCAGAAATGACGCTAAATCATTGAAAATAAAGGTGGAGGCCACGCCCGGAATTGAACCGGGGTAAACGGTTTTGCAGACCGCTGCGTCACCACTCCGCCACGTGGCCGTACCAGGAACTCCAAACGCATTCGCGTCTGGAGCAGAGTGCCGCGCCTATATCAGATCGGGCGTGCGATTCACAACATGAGACAGCCCGGAAGGGCCGCCCGCCCGGTTCATCGGCCCAGATCGATTGTCAGCGCCGCCCCGTCTCACTATAAGCCGTCGCCATGCTCGATTCCGCCGCCCAACGCGCAAACATGGTGGCATGCCAGCTCCGCACCAATGATGTGTCGGACGCGCGCGTGCGCAATGCCATGCTGGACATCCGGCGCGAGCGTTTTGTGCCCGCGGCGGCGGTTCCACTGGCCTATATGGAAGGCTGCATTGCGCTGAAGAGCGGCCGCTTCCTGATGGATGCGCGAAGCTTTGGCAAGCTGCTGCAGCTCGCGACGATCCTTCCCGACGATCTCGTGCTCGATCTGGGCTGCGGCATGGGCTATTCGAGCGCGGTCCTGTCGCTCATTGCCGGGCGGGTGGTTGCTCTGGAAGAGGATGCGGAGCTCGCGGGCATCGCGGAACAAAATCTGCGCGCGCTGGGCACGATCAATGCCGAAGTGGTCCGGGGGCCCTTGGCGCAGGGCTGGCCGGAAGCCGCGCCCTTCGACGTGATTGTCGTCAACGGAGCCATCGAGGAAGAGCCCGCCGGTCTGGTCAAGCAGCTCAAAAGCGGCGGCCGGTTGGTGACGATCTGGCACGACGGCGCGGCGGGCCATGGACGTCTTTATGTCAATGACGATGGTGCGGTCGGCAACCGCAGCGCTTTCGACGCGCAGGTCCCGGTTCTCCCGGGATTCGAGAAACGTCGGAGCTTCGCGTTTTAGGGTTCGGGTTCGTCGGGCGAAGGCTCGCGGACCCGCGCGAATTCCTGCGCCCTGTGCGTGAGGTCTTTGAGATTGCGCTGCAGCTGTTCGAGAGCAAAGCTGAGAGCAACGAGCCGTTCGTCCCCTTTGACCGCTTCGATATCGGCAAGCAGACGCGCTATGGCGGCATTGAGCGCATCCAGGCCTGGCGGGGATTGGCGCATCGCGAATGCCCGTCCGATTGCCCGCAGGAATTCCGCGGCCACGCTCGCAAAGCCGGTGAGAGATTCGGCCAGGCGTTCGCGCAGCGCCTGAGACAAAGGCTCGGCGGCGATCCGTCCGATCAGCACCAAATCGTGGCGCAGGCGCCGCAAGGTGCGTGTCACCGGTTCGGGATCGGCGTCATCGGTGAGATAGAAGCGGCGCTCGCGTGCCGCTTCGTCGGAGATGCTTTCAAGGGCGGCGAGCGCGAGTCTGACCTCGTCGTTGCGCGCCAGGATGGCCTTGGCGTCCGACGGCGCGATGAGCGCCGCCACCAGGTCCGTCAGCAATTGGGCCAGCCGCTGCAAAACCCGGTTCGCCGCTTCGCCCAGCAGTGCGTGGGCGCGCGCCGGCAGCAAAAGCAGGGACACGGCCATGCCCACCAAGCCGCCGAGGCTCACTTCGATGGTGCGCAGCACCGCAGCGACGAGCGGCCCCTCGGCGGTTCCGGCGCTACCGAGAAGAAGGATGACCGCGGTGACCGGCGCCACGCGGTAGCTCGGCTTGAACGCCGCCAGCAGCGCCAGCGGCGTCAAGGAAATCGCCAGTGCGACGCCCGTCATCAAGGCGTCGTGATGCGGCACCAGCGTGGCGACCGCAGCGCCGTAGATTGCGCCCAGGATCGTGCCGGCAAGCCGGTCGACGGAGGCTTTCCACGATCCGCCGACGCTTGCCTGCACCACCAGCACGGCGGTGAACACCGCCCAATAGGCTTGCGGCAGAGCGAGAGCTTCGGCCAGCGCAAAGCTCAGGACTCCGGCGGCGGCGATTCGCAGCCCATGGCGCAATTCGGCGCTGCGCCGGGTCCAGTTGGTCACCGATATTCGCCCCATGATGCTGTGTTCCAAGCTCCCGCCTTCGCCACTAAACTCAATCGCCGCTTCGGAAATCCCTGGTTTGCCAATATGGCTTTCCTATGGGTTCTAGCTTAGGGTCAGACTGGGAGTCGCGTGAGACGCGGCGCGTTGAGCACGTCCAGTCGAGAGAATCACAATGAGCAGTTCGGCCAACCCGCAACATGAACCAACCATGGAGGAAATTCTCGCCTCCATTCGAAAAATCATTTCCGAAGATCAGCCCGACGGCGCCAAGCCTGCCGAGCCCACACCGGTCCGCGCGGCCGCCGCCGAGGCCCAACCCCATGTGGAGTCCGACGTCTTGGAACTGACCGAAGAAGTGCATGACGAGGAGGTGGTCGTCGAAAAGCGCGCCGCGGACGTGCAGGCTTCTATCGAAGACGACATCGCTTTCGAAAACGACATAGCTGAGCCAAAGGCCGTACCTGCCATGGATACCGACGATTTGATCTCCGATTCGGCACGCACCGCCATGAGCCGCTCTTTTGCAAAGCTCGATACCGAAGTGCCAAAGCCCGCGCCGACCTCTACGGGAGGAACGCTCGACGGGCTGTTCAACAAAGCCATCCAGGACGCCTTTTCTCCCACCCTGCAGGAGTGGGTCGACAGCCATCATGCCCAAATCATGGACAGTTTGAAGCCCGTGATCCGCGAATGGATGGATGCCAATCTGCCCAGCCTGATCGAGGCGGCGGTAACAAGAGAGATCAGCCGCGCCGCCGCCGAGCGGCCTCGCCGGCGCTGAACGCGCTTTTCTCATCCGACCGGCGCGGTTGTCCGTCCTCCCTTTGGTTGGGAGCTGTCGCTGTTTTCCCTTGACGATCGGGCTTAAGGGCCCCTTTTTCAGCAAAGCTGATATTCAGGCAGAGCCATGCTCGACAAGATTTTCCATCCCGGCGAGGTCGAGGCCCGCCTTTACGCCCAATGGGAGGATTCGGGCGCCTTCCGCGCCGGTTCCAAAGCGGGCGTGCCCAGTTTTGCGATTGTCATTCCCCCGCCCAATGTGACGGGCAGCCTGCATATCGGGCACGCCCTCAACAACACGCTGCAGGACGCGCTCGCCCGTTTCGAGCGGATGCGCGGCAAGAATGTGCTCTGGCAGCCCGGCACCGATCATGCGGGCATCGCCACGCAGCTCGTCGTGGAGCGCGAATTGGCCAAACGCCAGATGAGCCGGGTGAAGATGGGGCGCGAGAAATTCCTCGAAGAAGTCTGGCGCTGGAAAGAGGAATCGGGCGGCACCATCGTGCGCCAATTGCGCCGATTGGGCGCCTCCTGCGACTGGAGCCGCGAGCGCTTCACCATGGACGAGGGGCTTTCGCGCGCCGTGCTGAAGGTCTTCGTCGCGCTCCACAAAGAGGGGCTGATCTACAAGGACAACCGGCTGGTCAATTGGGACCCGCGCCTGCAGACGGCGGTCAGCGATCTCGAAGTCGAGAATATCGAGGTTAAGGGTAAGCTCTGGCACATCAAATATCCGATCGAAGGCCAAGCAGGACGGTTCATCATTGTCGCCACGACGCGTCCCGAGACCATGCTGGGCGATGTCGCGGTGGCGGTGCATCCCAGCGATGAGCGCTACACCAGCCTCGTCGGGAGCCATGCAGTCCTGCCCTTGGCGAACCGGCCCATTCCCATCATCGCGGACGAGTATTCCGATCCGGAAAAGGGCACCGGCGCGGTGAAGATCACGCCGGCGCATGATTTCAACGATTTCGATGTTGGCAAGCGGCATGGTCTCGCGCCGCTCAACATCTTGACCAAGGAAGCAGCCCTCAACGATTTGGTGCCCGAGCCCTATCGGGGCTTGGACCGCTTCGAGGCGAGAAAGCGTGTTGTCGCCGATCTGGAGGCGCAAGGCCTGATCGACAAGACTGAAGACATCGTCCACGCCGTGCCGCATGACGAGAAGACCAAAACCGTCGTGCTGGAGCCCTATCTCACCGAGCAATGGTATCTGAATGTGACGCCGCTCGCTGAGAAAGCGCTGCGCGCGGTGGAAGAGGGGCGCACGCGCTTCGTGCCCGAGCATTGGGCGAATGTCTATTACAACTGGATGCGCAATATTCAGCCCTGGTGCATTTCGCGTCAGCTCTGGTGGGGCCATCAGATACCCGTCTGGTATGGTCCCGACGGAGGGATTTTCGTCGAAGAAACCGAAAGCGAGGCGCGTGCCGCGGCCGCCAAACATTATGGCCGCGAGGTGACGTTGAGGCGCGATGAAGACGTGCTCGACACCTGGTTCTCCTCGGCGCTGTGGCCGTTCTCGACCATGGGCTGGCCGGACAAGACACCGGAGCTCAAGCGCTATTATCCGACTTCGGTCCTCGTCACCGGCTTCGACATCATATTTTTCTGGGTCGCCCGCATGATGATGATGGGCATCCATTTCATGGGCGATGTGCCGTTCCACGATGTCTTCATTCACACCCGCGTCCTGGACGAGAAGGGGCAGAAGATGTCCAAGACCAAAGGCAACGTCGTCGATCCCCTCGACATCATCGATGAATATGGCGCCGACGCCTTGCGCTTTGCATTGGCCATCGCGGCGGGGCAGGGGCGCGACATTCGCCTGGGCATCAACCGGGTCGAAACCTGCCGCAATTTTGGGACCAAGCTGTGGAACGCGTCGCGCTTCTGCGAGATGAACGAGTGCGTGCGCAAGCGCGAATTCGATCCCGCCACGGTCGAGCTCACCGTCAACAAATGGATCGTGGCGGAAACCGCGCGCACCGTGTCCGAAGTCACCACCGCCTTGGAAGCGTACCGCTTCAACGAGGCCGCCGGCGCCGCCTATCATTTCGTCTGGGATGTGTTCTGCGACTGGTATGTCGAATTCATCAAGCCGGTGTTGAACGGGAGCGACGAAGCGGCGAAAGCCGAAACGCGCGACGCGGCGGCCTGGGTGTTCGATCGGATCTTGCAGCTGCTGCACCCCTTCATGCCCTTCATCACCG
>JAXDMY010000187.1:0-27245 GCA_034665805.1 Alphaproteobacteria bacterium | reverse complement strand
CGCTTTGGGGTCCAATTTCAGGCCCGGCTTGGCCTTGGGGTCGATCGGGATGATGAGTTTCGGGGCAGCGGCTTTGCTTGGCTCCACCTTGCCTGGTTTCTGTTCCTGCGCCTTGGGAGCGAATTTGGGGGCTTCCTTGCCCAGTATTTTGGGCATCGGCATCGGCTTGGGAATGGGCTTTTGAATGGCTTTGAACTCGGGTTTGAAATTTTTGGGAAGCGGCTTCTTCGGCTCGGGCTTTCGAAGCTCGACTTTCGCCTTGACGGGCGTGGGTTTGACAGCCGTCGCGCGGGCCGCTTGCGGTTTGGGCTTCGCCGCCCCCCTCGCGGGTTCGCGCTTGCTCTTTCCGGATTTGACCGCCGGCTTGATTTTCGAAAGCGCCTTCTTGATCACGTCTCGTTCCGTTTCCCGTCCGCTTCCAAAGAAGCGCGAATCTCGCCGTTCAACCGCTGCAATTCAATCCAATCTTCGTTCGACCCACCATCCAGATAACGCTGTAGCGCCAAATCGCGTCGCGTCTTGATCTCGCCTATGCCTGAAGAATCGGGATCGGCCAATTGGGCCTTTGTCCGCAGCCAGAGCACCTCGCGGGCATCATCATCGGCCTGGCCTTTGAGGTCGGACTGGAGGACGGAATGCGTCTGAAGCCGTTCAGCAAGCAACCCTAATCCCTGTTGAGCGAGATGGTTCTGGACGGCCGCTTTGTCAAGACTTTTGCCTGAGGCCGCGAGGTTTAAGAGTTCGCGTCTGATCCTGTCAAGCTGGGGGGCGTCGAGCCCGAGCCAAGCCAGCGCTTCGGAATAGCGCTCGATGAGGTGCGGCGAACAGATCAGCAGGCCCAGAAGGCGCCTTTCGTTCAAATTCTTGGCCGCGGAGAGGGCGTTCACGACATGCAGGCTGCGTTTGACCGCGGCCGAGACCTGGTCCTGGGGTGCCTGCGAGTTTCGCTCCCCCCTATTGGGGCTGGGGCGAAAGGAGGAGCGCCGGTCGTCGCGGCGGGGTTTTCCCGGAAAAGCCTTGCGCTGCTTGAAGGCCTTGAACACTCGCTCGGCGAAATCGCGCCGGTAATAATCGGCGATCTTGGGGTCGCGGATCGCCTTCACAATGCGGTCCAACTCGGCCTCCAATCCGGCACGGCGCTCGGGGGTGGAGAAATCGCGGGATTCGGTCTCCCCAGCCCACAGCGTATCCGACAGGGATTGCGCCTTGACGAGGAGGCCGCGCATGGGTTCGGCGCCCTGGCTGCGCAAAAAGGAATCGGGGTCCTCGCCCTTGGGCAGGAAGACGAAGCGCAAGGATTGGCCCGGCAGGAGATGGGGCAGGGCGAGGAGGCTGGCGCGCTTGGCGGCGCGCAGCCCGGCCTCGTCGCCGTCGAAGCAGAGGATCGGCTCGGGCGAGATCTTCCACAGCATCGCCAGCTGGTCTTCGGTGAGGGCGGTGCCCAAGGGCGCGACCGCGCCGGCAAAGCCCGCCTCGGCCAGGGCGATCACATCCATATAGCCTTCGGCAATGATGAGCGTGGCGCCGCCCTTGAAGACCGCCTCGCGCGCGGTGTGGAAATTGTAGAGCAGGTGGCCTTTGGAAAAGAGCGTGGTCTCGCCGGTGTTGATGTATTTGGGTTTGGCATCCGGCGTCAGACCGCGCCCGCCGAAGGCGATGATGCGTCCGCGCACATCGGCAATCGGGAACATCACCCGGTCATAGAAGAAATCGCGCGCGGCGCGGTTGTCTTCCGCCGGCCTTACCAGCCCCGCTTCAACCATATCGTCCAGCGAAACGCCCTTGGCGGCCAGATGATCTTTCAGCGCCGCATTGCTGTTCGGCGCAAAGCCGAGGTGGTAACGCTGCCACGCACCCTCTTCGAGGCCGCGCGATCGGAGATAGGCGCGCGCCGTCTCGCCGGCGCGCGCGCGCAATTGGTCTTCGAAGAATGTCGCAGCGAGCGCGATGATCTCATAGAGCGATTTCTTGCGCGTCTCGCGCGCCTCGTCTTCGGCCGACCAGGCGGGAAGCTCGATGCCCGCTTCGCCCGCGAGTTTCTGCACCGCTTCTGGAAAGCTGAGACCTTCGGTTTCGGTCAGCCATTTGAAGACGTCGCCGCCCGCGCCGCAGCCGAAGCAATGATAGGTGCGCCGCTCGTTCTCCACTTTGAAGGAGGGCGACTTCTCCTTGTGGAACGGGCAGAGCCCCCAAAAGACGCGGCCCTTGCGCCCAAGCTTGATGCGCCTACCCACCAGCTGGACGATGTCCGTCCGGCGGGAGATTTCATCAAGCAGGCCTTCACCGTAACGCATGTTTTACTGTGTCATCCCGGACGGAGCGGCGAAAGCCGCGATGATCCGGGACCCACAGCGAAATGTCTCGGTGGGTCCCGGCGCTACGCGCTGCTGACGCATCGCTTGGCCGGGATGACAGCCTATTTTGTCGCCAACAGCTCTTTCACCGTCGCGCCGGCTTTGCCGAAATCCATGCTGCCAGCATGACGCTCTTTCAACGCGGCCATGACCTTGCCCATATCCTTCAGCGAGGTGGCGCCGGTCTCGGCGATGACCGCTGCGACAGCGCCACGCGTCTCCTCGGGCGAAAGCTGGCGCGGCATGAATTCGCGGATGACGGTGATTTCCTCCCGCTCGCCCGCTGCCAATTCCGGCCGGTCGCCGGACTCATAGGTCGCCGCCGATTCCTCGCGCTGTTTGATCATCTTACCGAGCAAGCCGAGGATCTCGTCTTCCGGAAGTGCGTCGACGCGCGCGGCGATGGCTCGTTCCTGCACGGCGGCGAGGATCATACGGATCGTCGAAAGCCGCTGCGCCTGCCTGGCCTTCATCGCCTCTTTCATGGCGTCGGTGAAGCGGTCGCGCAGTCCCATGAGTCGCATCCTTGACAAGAGGGCGCGGAGATTAGGCCAAAGGACGGAGTGTCGCAAATCCCGTAAGCAGTTGAAAAAACTGATAGAATGGCGTGTTGGCTCAGCTTGACGCGATTGCCCCGCGTCCCTATGGTGCCGGCGCATCCCAACGGAATCGGCCGATGACCGAGGCCTTTCGCGCAGCCGCTCCTTCAGAGGGAGCGGGGCTTTTCGCTGCACGCAAGACCGGCATTCTGGTGTTGGCCGACGGGACTGCATTCGAAGGCCACGCCTTTGGCGCGGAGACACGCGCGGTGGGCGAAGTGTGCTTCAACACCGCCATGACCGGATATCAGGAGATCCTGGCCGATCCGTCTTACGCAGGACAAATCATCGCTTTCACCTTTCCCCATATCGGAATCGTCGGCGCGAATGAGGAAGACATCGAAGCCATCACGCCGGCTGTGCGGGGCCTTGTGGTGCGCGCCCATGCCGAGAGCCCGTCCAATTATCGCGCGTCGCTGACGCTCGACCGCTGGCTGAAGCGCCACAACATCCCCGGGCTTTCCGGCATCGACACGCGGCGATTAACCGCCCGTATTCGAGAATCTGGCATGCCGCATGGCGTGATCGCTCACGATCCGCAAGGTCGTTTCGACATCGCCGGTTTGCGCGCGCAGGCCAAGGATTTTCCCGGACTCGAAGGCCTCGACCTCGCCAAGGAGGTCAGCTGCCGCCAGATGTTCACCTGGAACCAAACGCCATGGCAGTGGCATCACGGCTATGGGCGGCAGGACAACCCGAGCTGGCGCGCCGTGGCTGTGGATTTCGGCGTCAAGCGCAACATCCTGCGACTGCTGGCCGGATCGGGCGCGGAGATCATCGTGCTGCCGGCGCAATCCACGCACCAAGACGTGATGCGCCATCGCCCGCATGGCGTCTTGCTGTCGAACGGCCCCGGCGATCCGGCGGCGACCGGCGAATACGCCATTCCGATGATCCGTGGACTGATCGATGCCGAAGTGCCGGTGTTCGGCATCTGTCTCGGCCATCAGATGCTGGGCCTCGCGCTTGGCGGGCGGACGCGCAAAATGGCCCAGGGCCATCACGGCGCCAATCACCCGGTGAAGGATCTCGAAACCGGCAAGGTCGAGATCGTCTCGATGAATCACGGCTTCACGGTGGATCGCGAGAGCCTGCCTAGCGGCGTCAAAGAGACTCATGTCTCGTTGTTCGACGGCACCAATTGCGGGATCAGGGTCGAAAACCGCGCGATCTTCTCGGTGCAATACCACCCGGAAGCCTCGCCGGGTCCGATGGATTCGCATTATCTCTTCGAGCGCTTCGCGGCCGCGGCGAAGAAGAGGCTTTGAGAGCTGCGTCTATGCGGCAGCTGACTAAACAGGAACGCGCGCGCTGGAAAGCAAGCTTTGAAGTGCGACAGATTCCGCCTGAATTGTTAGCAAACTGGACGCTTTGGAAAAATGGCGTGGAAGCAAGCTCACCTGTGGTCTGAGTAGGGCGCGTTGCTAAAGGGGTAGCGCCGTTCTTTTCTCACCACGAATTTCAGGCCGGACGAGATATCGCTGACGGTGCAGACCTTCACGCCGACAAATTATCGAGCCTTGTTGTCACGCCACCTTGCGGACGCCGTCGAGTTCGCGCTTCATGGCACGAGCGGTGACCGCGAGATCATGCGCGACCTGCATGTCCATCCAAAGCTCGGGCCCGTTGCCCAGGAATTTGCCGAGCCGCAGGGCGATGTTCGGCGTGATTGGCACGTCCTCGGCGAGGATGGCGTAAAGCATGGAGCGCGAAATGCCGAGCGCGCGTGCGATCTTGGTTTTCGCCATGTTGAGCGCCGGGAACACGTCCTCGCGCAGCACCGCACCGGGGTGAGTCGGGATTCTTTTCATCACTCCTTGTCCTTGGTTGTCATGGCCCGCCACAGCGGGCCATCCAGGAGATCATAAGATTCATTCGGCGCACCGACGTGCGCCGGCTGGATGGTCCCGTCAAGCGGGACCATGACAAGTGAAGTGGGACTCAGGGATCGCAGCGTGATGTTGATATGAAAACAACGTTAGGAAAGGGATCACGTGGCGCTCGCGAGATTTTCGCGGTAATAATGCTGTGGAATCCACACGCGAAATAGACCCTGGGAGGGCGCGATGGCGAAACTGCGCAGCTTTGGCGAAGAATTGGGCGAACCGGTAGCGGGAAACGGCCTCCTCCATCGGCGCTTCTTCCTGCAAAGCGGGGCCGCCTTGGCCGGTGCCGCCGCCGCGGTAGGCACCGCGCGCGCCGAATCCATCGGCGCCGTCTCGCCGCCAACCATGAGCAAGCCGGGAAGCGGCTTCACCGCTTATGGCATGCCGTCCCATTGGCGCGATAACATCAAGCGCATCCTCGTCAACAATGCGCCGCCGGGACGCGAAGTCACCGGCTCGTCGCGCACGCCGCTGCAGCTCCTCGAAGGCGCCATCACGCCGGCGGGGCTGCATTATGTGCGCATCCACAATGGCGTTCCCGATATCGATCCGAACCAGCACACGCTCACCATCTACGGCATGGTGAAACAGCCGCTGATCTTCACCGTGGATTCGCTGATGCGTTATCCGATGCAGTCGGAAATCCGCTTCATGGAATGCGCCGGCAATTCGGGCGGCATGAACGCACCCATGGCGCCGCAGCAAACCGCGGGCGACATTCATGGACTTCTCTCGGGCTCGGAATGGACGGGCGTCAAGCTCTCCACCTTGCTCAGTGAAGCGGGACTAGATCCCAAGGCGACATGGATTCTCGCCGAAGGCGCGGACGGCGCCGGCATGAGCCGCAGCGTTCCGGTGTGGAAAGCGTTGGATGACGCGATGATCGCGCTCTATCAGAACGGCGAGCCGATTCGCCCCGAGCAGGGCTTCCCGATGCGCCTGCTGCTGCCCGGCTTCGAAGGCAACACCAATGTGAAGTGGCTTCGCCGCCTCAAGGTCATGGATACGCCGATGTACACGCGCGACGAGACCTCGCGCTACACCGAGCTGATGCCCGACGGCAAAGCGCGGGAATTCATGCTGCAGATGGAACCCAAATCGGTGATTCTGAAGCCATCCTTCGGCGTCAACATGCAAGGCGCTGGCTATTACGAGATCTCGGGCCTTGCCTGGTCCGGCTTGGGCCGCGTGCGCCGCGTGGACATTTCCGCCGATGGCGGCAAGAGCTGGGCGGAAGCGGCCCTCACCGGTCCCGTGCTGCCCAAGGCGCTGACGCGATTCCGCCTTCCTTGGATGTGGAGCGGCGGACCCGTGACACTGATGAGCCGCACCACGGACGAGAAAGGCGCTGTCCAGAAGACGCATGCCGATTGGGTCGCGCAATACGCGCCGCGTCAGAACTTCCACTTCAGCGCCATCCAGAGCTGGGGCGTCGCCGCCGACGGCAAGGTGAGCAATGTCTATGTCTAGCCGCATAGCATCCATTGCGACTGTGGTGATTCTGGTCGCAAGCGCCGCATCTGCCGCGACGCCGGCTCCGCCGAAATTGGGCCGGCCCGCGAGCCCCGATGAGATCGCCCGTATCGACATCAGCATTCCTCCCGACGGCAAGGGCTTGCCTTCAGGTTCGGGGTCGGTCGCGCAAGGCGCAGCGGTCTTCGCGCAGAAATGCGCGGTCTGTCATGGCGCCAATGCGGAAGGCACACCGAGCGGCGACCGCCTCGTCGGCGGCATCGGTTCGCTCAATTCGGCCAATCCCGTGAAGACGGTTTCGTCCTATTGGCCCTATGCCACCACGGTGTTCGACTACATCCGCCGCGCCATGCCGATCACCAATCCGCAATCGCTGCAGAACGATGAGGTCTATGCGGTCACCGCTTACGTTCTTTCAATCGATAATATCGTTCCGAAAGACGCGGTGCTCGATGCAGGGTCGCTGCCCAAGGTGCAGATGCCGAATCGCGCCGGCTTCGTGAATTGGGAACCCAGATTGCTGAAGCCCTAAAGCTTCTCAATCCGGATCGCCGTTGCCGTTGCCATTGTCGGGTGCGATCCAGCCCTTGAGATCGGCCGTCGGCGGCATGCCCACGATATTGTAGCCGGCATCGACGAAATGCACTTCGCCGGTGACCCCTGCCGACAGGCCGGACAAGAGATAGAGCGCGGCGCCGCCGATATGGTCGAGCTCGATGTTTTTCTTCAGTGGACTGTGCGCCTTGTTCCATTTGAAGACCATGCGCGCCTCGCCTATGGCGGATCCCGCGATGGTGCGCATCGGGCCGGCAGAGATCGCGTTGACGCGGATGTTGTCCTTCCCGAGGTCGGCTGCCAGATAGCGCACGCTCGCTTCTAGAGCCGCCTTGGCGACGCCCATCACGTTGTAATTGGGCATCACCCGCGAGGCGCCACCAAAGGTGAGCGTTACCAACGCCCCGCCATTCACCATCATCGCCGCAGCGCGTCGCGCCACGTCGGTAAAGGAGTAGCAGGATATATTCAGTGTACTGAGAAAATTCTGCCGGCTGGTTTCGACATAGCGGCCCTTGAGCTCGTTGCGGTCGGAAAACGCGATGGCGTGCACCAGGAAATCCAGTTTGCCCCACTGGCGCTGCAGCACGCCGAATACTTCTTCCAGCTCGGCATCGCTGCCGACGTCGCAGGGCAAGACCAGCCGTGAGCCGACGCTTTCGGCCAGCGGGCGCAGGCGCTTTCCCTGGGCCTCGCCTTGATAGGTGAAGGCGAGTTCCGCGCCATTCGCGGCAAGCGCGCGGGCGATGCCCCAAGCGATGGAATGGTCGTTCGCCACGCCCATAACGAGGCCGCGTTTCCCGGCCATCAGCCCGCCGGGCTTTGAAATCGCGCTCTCAACCATTCAACCCCCTAACACCCTACCGGAATGGTTGGCTCAAGCATCGATACGCTGGAACACCAGCGAGGCATTGGTGCCGCCGAATCCAAAGCTGTTCGACATGACGGTCTGGAGCGCCGCATTGTCGACACGTTTGCGTACGATAGGCGCATCGGAAAGTTCCGGATCGATCTCGTCGATATTCGCCGATTCCGCGATGAACCCGTTTCGCATTTGCAAGATGGAATAGATCGCCTCGTGCACGCCCGCTGCGCCCAGCGAATGGCCGGTCAGCGACTTGGTGGAATTCACCGGCGGGATGTTCTTCCCGAATACTTCGCGCATGGCGGCGATTTCCGTGACGTCGCCCACCGGCGTCGAAGTGCCGTGGGCATTGACGTAGTCCAACGGCGCCTTCACGCCCGCGAGAGCCTGGCGCATGCATCGCACAGCCCCCTCGCCCGATGGCGCCACCATGTCGTAGCCGTCCGAGGTCGCGCCATAGCCGACAAGCTCCGCGTAAATCTTCGCACCGCGCGCTTTGGCATGATCCAGCGCTTCGAGCACGACCGTGCCGCCGCCGCCTGCGATGACAAAGCCGTCGCGATTCTTGTCATAGGCGCGGCTGGCGCGTTCGGGCGTCTCGTTGAAATGGCTGGACATCGCTCCCATCGCATCGAAAAGGACGGAGAGAGACCAATCCAGTTCCTCGCCGCCGCCGGCAAACATGATGTCCTGTTTGCCCCACTGAATGAGCTCCGCGGCATTGCCGATGCAATGGGCGCTGGTCGCGCAGGCCGAGCTGATGGAATAGGAAAGGCCTTTGATTTTGTACCAGGTGGCAAGCACCGCCGAGCAGGTCGATGACATGGCTTTGGGAACGACAAACGGCCCGACGCGTTTGGGGCCCTTCACCGGCTCGCTCCGCGCAGTGTCCGCGGCAGCAACGAGCGATTTCGTCGAAGGCCCGCCCGATCCCATGATGAGGCCCGTGCGTTCGTTGATGATGTCTTTTTCCTCGAGTCCCGAATCGGTGATGGCCTGCTGCATCGCAAGGAAATTGTACGCCGCTCCATCACCCATGAAGCGGCGTGCGCGGCGGTCGACGACACTGTCCAAATCGATCTTGATGCTTCCTTCGACTTGGCTGCGAAAGCCCATGCGCTGGTAGGTTTCGGCTTTGGTGATTCCCGAGCGCCCTTCGCGTAGGGAAGCGACGACTTCCTGCGTGCTGTTCCCAATCGGACAGATGATGCCAAGCCCCGTGACGGCAACGCGCCTCATGGCCGCTTGTCCTTCCTCTTTTCGCTTTGAACGGTCTTAAGCGGCTGCGGGATTGCCGCCATCCACAAACAGGCCGACGCGCAAGTCCTTGGCTTCGTAAATGGTTTGACCATCGACCTTCATCACACCGTCGGCGATGCCGATCACAAGCCGCCGCATGACCACCCGTTTCAGGTCTATGGCGTAGCTCACCACTTTCGCCGAGGGAAGGACCATCCCTGTGAACTTCACTTCTCCCACACCCAGCGCGCGCCCCTTGCCGATGCCGCCGAGCCAGCCGAGAAAGAATCCAAGGAGCTGCCACATCGCATCGAGCCCCAGGCAGCCCGGCATCACCGGGTCGTCCTTGAAATGGCTCTTGAAGAACCAAAGGTCCGGCCTGATCTCAAATTCCGCGCGAATTTCGCCTTTGCCGAACAGACCGCCGAAATCGCAGATGTGGCTGATCTTGTCGAACATCAACAGCGGGGGTAGGGGCAGCTTGGCGTTGCCCGGACCGAACAATTCGCCCCTCGCGCAGGCGAGCAGAGCCTGGAAATCAAAGGAGGCAAGGCGCACTTGCTTATCCAATTTCGCCCGGGTGCGCTCTTCGCTACACCCGTCCTTGAAAACCAAGACGCTAGCGCTATTTAGAAATATTCTAAATAGTCTGGCCGTCTGATGCCCATTTCCTGTAGGATGGGGCTGTATCGGTCCGTACGCAAGGTCTTAGCCCCAAATTTTGCGGAAATTGGCAGGGTCATGCGGGTTTGGTGGATGAAGCCTGAATGCGCAGTTGGGAGAATGACTTGGGCCCTCGGGCAAGGAACTATACCGAAAAGCTTCGTAGCGCGGGCTTAAGGCCTACACGGCAGCGTCTGGCTTTGGCTCAGCTTCTGTTCGGCAAGGGCGACCGGCATGTGAGCGCGGAAGCCCTCCACGAGGAGGCCGTGGCGGCTGATGTGCCCATCTCGCTCGCGACCGTCTACAACAGCATGCACCAATTCACCGCGGCTGGGCTGCTGCGCGAGGTGACGGTGGATGGCGCCCGCGTCTATTTCGACACCAATACCGGCAATCACCATCATTTCTATTGCGAGGATGACGGAACCCTCCTGGACATCGACGGCGACGCTATCGAAGTGAGGGGACTGCCTTCGCCGCCGCACGGCGCCAGGGTCGATCGGGTGGACGTGATCGTCCGATTGAAGCGTCGCTAGGAAAATTCTTGTTTGGAACTATTCTAAACTATTGACTCTTGTCGCTCCGCTTGGCAGTTTGGGGCGGAAAGCGAGGGGTGACCGCTCTTCGCAACGATCTTTAAGGAAAGGAGACATCATGGCATCCCTGCAAGGCAGCAAGACCGAGAACAATCTGAAAGAGGCGTTCGCGGGCGAATCCCAGGCCAACCGGCGCTATCTCTATTTCGCGCAAAAGGCTGACGTCGAAGGCTACAATGATGTGGCCGTGGTGTTCCGCTCCACTGCGGAAGGCGAGACCGGACACGCCCACGGCCATCTGGAATTCCTCGAAGTGGTTGGCGATCCCGCGACGGGCAAGCCGATCGGCCCGACCGACAAGAACCTCGCCTCGGCGATCGCCGGCGAGACGCACGAATACACCGACATGTATCCGGGCATGGCGCGGACCGCGCGCCAGGAAGGCTTCGACGAAATCGCCGACTGGTTCGAGACCTTGGCCAAAGCCGAGAAGAGCCATGCCGGCCGATTCCAGAAAGCCCTCGCCGCGCTCGATAAGTAAGTCTCGAAAAGCGAATATTGCGAAAACGGGGACCGGCGAAATCTGGTCCCCGATCCGCTCCCCTTTTTTCGATTCATGAACTGGATTCGTTTATCCGACATGTCCTGTGAAGGCAGCCTGGAAGCTCCCACCCGCCATCCGATCGACTGGCGAAACGAGGAGTTCTACGATCCCGCCAAACTCGACGCCGAGATGCGCCGCGTCTTCGAGATCTGCCATGGCTGTCGGCGCTGCTTCAATCTTTGCGATTCCTTCCCGCGGCTGTTCGATCTGATCGACAACAACCCGACCGAGGACGTCGAAGGCGTCAGAAGCGAGGATTTCTCCAAGGTCACCGAAGCCTGCACCCTTTGCGACATGTGCTTCATGACCAAATGTCCTTACGTGCCGCCGCATCCCTGGCAGGTGGATTTTCCCCATCTTCTCCTGCGCCACCGCATGGTGGAGACGCGCGAGGGCAAGACAAGCTTCACCGCGCGGCAATTGGGCGAGATGGACCGCAATGGAACGCTGATGCGCGCCGTCGCGCCGGTGGCGAATTGGGCGTCGAATAAGGACAACGGCCTCACGCGGCCGCTGATGGAGAAAGCGCTCGGCATCGATGCGCATGCGGAACTGCCCAAATTCGTCAGCCGCACCTTCGTCGCATCGGACCGCCGCGCGCCGATTGCGCCGAACGCGAGCGCGCCTGCGTTCGGACAGCGCAAGGCGGCGCTCTTCGCCACCTGCTTCGTCAATTACAACAAGCCGGTCACGGGCCTGGCTGCGCGCGCGGTGCTCAATCATATCGGCGTGGAAACGCGCGTTGCCTATCCCGGCTGCTGTGGCATGCCGTTCTTGGAACAGGGAGAGCTGGATCGTGTCGCCAAGCAGGCCGTGAAAGTTTCGAAGGAACTCGTCGCGCTGGTCGAGCAAGGCTACGACATCGTCACCTTGACGGCGTCATGCGGGCTGATGCTCAAATTCGAATGGCCGCTGATCCTTCCCGACAATGAAGACGTCAAGAGGCTTTCCAAAGCCACCTACGACATCGACGAATATGTCATCGACATATCCAAGCGCCACGGTTTGCCCGGCGGCCTGAAATCGCTCCCGGAAGGGATCAGCATTCACATGGCCTGTCACGCGCGCGCTCAGAACATGGGACCGAAAGCGGCGGAATTGCTGCGCCTCATCCCCGATACGCCCATCGACGTGATCGAGCGCTGCGCGGGCCATGGCGGCACCTTCGGCGTTTTGAAGGAAACCCATCCGGTGGCGATGAAGGTAGGCAAACCGGTGATGCGTCAGCTTGTCAATCAAGCGCGCGGCCATGTGGTTTCCGACTGTCCGCTTGCCGGAAAACACATTGTGCAGGGTGCACGAGAGCTCGCTGAACAGGAGGGCAAGAAATTGCCTGCGCCCGCGGCCGAGCATCCCATCGAAGTCTTCGCCCACGCCTATGGGCTGATATGAGGTACGCCATGCCCGCGAAAGACCATCGCATCGTTGAAAGCGATATCGTCGCTCCGGAAATCTACGCGCGCGACCGCAATGAACGCCGGCGCACGCTCATTCCGATCAAGCGCATCCGGCGAATCGAAGTGGGGCCCTATGCGACGTTCTATTTCGAAAATTTCGACACCATGCTCGCCCAGGTCCATGAGATGCTGCACACCGAGAAGGGCGGCAAGGAACAGATCGCGGGCGAGCTCGAGGTTTACAATCCTCTGATCCCGCAAGGCTCGGAATTGATCGCCACCTTGATGATCGAGATCGACGAGCCGGGGCGTCGCGCCGCCACGCTGCTGAAGCTCGCCGGTATCGAAGACAGCGTCTACATGGCCATAGGCGCGAGTCGCATTTCCGCCACGCCGACGGATTACGAAGACCGCACCACGCCCGAAGGCAAAACATCGTCTGTGCACTGGGTACGGTTTCGTTTCACGCCCGATCAGATCGCGCTGTTCAAAGATCCGAACGAGATCGTCATCCTCGGACTGACCCATCCCAATTATGGCCATATGGCGATGGTGCCGCCCGAAGCCCGCGCCGAATTGGCGAAGGATTTCGATTAGGCGGGCACTCACCAGAAGCTCGCCACGTGTGGCGGCGGCCTTCTATCGATGCTAGATTGCTGCGATGAACGTCAAACTTCGTACCATCGAAATCGATGCCGAAACCGCTTCGGCATTGGAAGAACGAGCGGCCGCACGCGGAATGACGGTATCGGAATTTTTGGCCGAGCTTGTAGGCACTGACGGAGCATTGCCGCAGCCTTTTGAGGCGTTGCGAGCGGCCGGGCGTGGTCCATGGTCTCCTGGGATTCTCGCTGAAGACGCCAGACGGTTTGCGGACTTCGAACGCACGAGCGAAGGTGTGCCCTGGGATGAAGTCAAATCTTGGATGCAGAGCTGGGGGACTGCGGACGAAGTACCGCCGCCGAAGCCGCGCAAACTGTGAGGCTTATTCTTTCTCCCGGAGCGATCGCTGACCTCGAACGATTGCATGCATTTTACAAACACAAAATCCAGATGCTGCGCGGCGTGCCATTCGCGTCATCGAAGAGGCGGCTCAGTCGCTGATCACCTTTCCATCCCTGGGCCGGCCGTCGGGCATCGCCCATGTGCGCGAGTTGATTGTGCCGTTCGGACAGTCTGCTTACATCCTTCCGCTATGCCCATTTGCTCCAACAGGATGCGATATTCGTTCTCCGGATATGGCATGGCCGGGAAAGCCGGTAAGAGACCAGAGCGTCACTTGTTAAAGAGATCCCCGGTGGGATTGCGTGCGACGAAGCGCGCCTCGGTCTTGTCGTGTTCCTCCACATCGCCGCTAGCCAGGATATGCGCGAGCGGAATATCGCGCGAGGCGAGATGGCGCCCGATCAGCAGAAATCGATGGCAGTCGAGCGGATCGCGTTCGGCGCACATCAGCGCGATCCGATAGGTCTTGGCGCCCTCGATGATGCGCTCGATACCGGCGTGGAACGATTCGATGCGGGACATCGCGTCATAGTCGGGCTTGCCGTGCTTTAGAAGCGCCGGATCGTCCGGCCGGCCTCCGAGCTCCCTGCCCAAGAACACATAGGCGAAACCGTTCTTCCCAAGAGCCGAAGCGAGCGCTTCCTTGTTGAATTGCGGCGACCAGCGCGAATGGGGCTTGGATCGCACATCCGCGATCGCGCCGATCTGAGCGCCCGCGAGCAATTGCAGAAAATGCTCCAGACTGTGATTGGAATGCCCGACCGTGAAGATCATGCGTTTGCGTCAACTTGCCCGGCGATGACGATCCACCCAAGCGGCAAGCACAACGACAAGCCATTGGCCCATATCGGTCCAGGCGACGATGTTTGCGCTCGGCGGCGGTGGTCCGAACACCGCTCCGGCATAGATGAGAAGCATGAGGACGGCCATCAAGGCCAAGCTCCATATGCCGGTGGAATCGCGTCGCGTCGTCGCGCCGATATAAATCGCAAGGCCAAAGCAAAAGAGCGCAAGCTCCACGCCGAGCGAAAGGGGCCGCGAATTCCACCAACCGAGTCCGATCCGGGTGCTCCCCCATGGCGTGAGCGGCAAATCGGGCACATGCACCACGGCGTCAAGCACCCAATGGCTGACGACGAGCACGCCCAGAGTGACGGAACCCGGCACGTATCGCCGGGCAACGAAATAGCCGCCCGCGAAAAGGAGGCCCCAGGCGATGCTCATCAGCAGGCTGTGCGAATAAGGATAGGAAACGAAAGTGAGCGGAGTGACGAGCGTTGCACCTGGCGTGATCGTGACAATCTCTATTCCGAGCAGCACCAGCACCGGCCAGATCAGATCGAGAAAGATCGCCGCCGCGACCAGTGTTCCCAAGGAGGTCCTCGGCGCAACTCGCTTGGCCGCCAAGGCGATCGCGTAATGCCCAATGACCATGGCCGACTCAGACCTCGCCCCGACGGGACGTTACAGTGTCGCAACGTGGCCGTCTCGCGCCATTGCACATCCCCCCGCTTTTTGGCGAAAATGGGCGGCTCTGAGAGAGATCAAAAATGCGCATCGTCATCGCAGCGATGGGAACAACTCTTATCCTGGCTTGCTCGAGTCCGGGATCAACCTCGCGCGCGCAATCCTGCGCCGACGACTACCTGACCATCGAGTCCGTTCACGGCAACATCGTGTCGATCAACCCCGCGCCGGAGCCTTTTCAAAGCGCGGATATCGATTTGACCGGGCCGCCCCCCTGCACGCGGATGTGGATGCAAGTCCTGAAAAAGGATGCGGCGCGCTGCCATGCCGGGGGCTGGATCGAGGTACGCGGCGTCGTCACGGCCGACACCGAAAACAATTCCTGGGAAATCGGCTCGAGCAAGAACGAATACATGACCCTTGGGGATGATTTCACCTGCGAATGAGCGCTCCAAGCGCTGCGCGGCTGATCATTTTTAACCCAATCCTATTGTGCGGCGAGGCATTAGGGCAGACAGTTGCAAGGTCCCAGGAGTGCCCGTATGCGTATGATTCCCTTGATTTTTGCCGCGGCCGCGATGTTCGTCCTCTCGGCCTGCACGGTTGTCGGCACCGCGGCGAGCGTGGCGGGCTCTGTCATCTCCACCACCGTGGAGGTCACGGGCGACGTTATCGGTGCAGCGTCCCGCGCGGCCACCGGCAGCAACAAGAGCGACCGCGACAAGGACTGATTCCATCTCAGAATTGGTCCTTGCGCCGCCGCGTCTCGGCGAACACTTCGACGTCATCGGCCGCTTCCAGACCCAGGCTGCGGCGAATCTCGGCCGAACGGGTGCGCAGGAAGGGATTGGTCTTCTTCTCCAGCCCGATGGTAGAGGGAAGCGTGGGCCGCCCGGCGGCGCGCATCGCCCGCACCTCCGCCATGCGCGCGTTCAAATCCGGGTTGCTTGGCTCGACGGTGAGCGCGAAACGCCCATTGGCTTCGGTATATTCGTGCCCGCAATAGACGCGCGTGCCGTCGGGGAGCGACACCAGCTTTGAGAGGCTCTTCCACATGGTGGGCGGATCGCCTTCGAACAAACGCCCGCATCCCATGGCGAACAGCGTATCGCCGGTGAACACCGCGGCATCGTCTTTAAACCAGAACGCGATATGGCCGCGCGTGTGAGCGGGAATTTCAAGTACACGCGCTTCATGGCTGCCGACGCTGGTGGTCCCGCCCTCAATCACGCCCACATCGATGCCCGGGATGCGTGCTTCATCCTTCCCGGGTCCGACAATCTTGGCGCCGAACGCGGCCTTGAGTTCGAGATTGCCGCCGACATGATCGGGATGATGATGCGTGTTGAGAATATGGGTGAGCGTCAATCCGCGCGCAGCCAAAGCGCGCTTAACGGGTTCGGCTTCCGAGGGGTCGACGACGGCGCACACGCCCTCACTCGTGTCATAGGCGAGCCAGGCGTAATTGTCCCTCAGGCACGATACGGGCTCGATTTGAAGACTGGCCATGGAGGATGCTTTCTCGTTGCTTGTCGAAGGGCCTATGCTGAGCCAGACGGCGGGGCAGGGCAACTCTATGCTGATTGAACCGTAACCCCAGCCGGTTTAGGCATTTGCCATGGCCCTTGACGTTCACGCGCTGGAACAATTCTACGAAGATCGTATCGGCCAAGTGGCGCGTCGTCTCATCTTCCGTCAGATTCGCGAAGCTTGGCCCAGCCTCGCCGGGCAGCGCGTCTTGGGCTTGGGCTATGCCGCGCCCTATCTGCGGCCCCTGGTCGGCGAAGCGGAACGGACCATCGCGGCAATTCCGGAAGCTCTTGGCGCGCGCGCCTGGGGTTCGGGCGAGCGAAGCCTCACCACCTTGGTCGACGAGCTGGCCTTGCCCTTCCCGGACTCGTCCTTCGACTGCGCGCTGGTGATCCATGGCCTGGAAGCCGCCGAGGCGCAGCGTCCGTTTTTGCGCGAGCTCTGGCGCGTCTTGACCCCCGCCAGCCGGCTGATAATCGTCGCCCCCAATCGGGCCAGCCTGTGGGCACAGTTGGAAACGTCGCCCTTCGGCCATGGTCAGCCCTATAGCCGCGGCCAATTGGAACGGCTCTTGGAGCAGTCCCTGTTCCGCCCCGAGCGTTGGCAGCCCGCTCTCTTCATGCCACCGATAGGACGCCGCCGGACACTGCGCAGCGGGCGGGCGTGGGAGCGATTGGGCTATCGGGTTTGGCCGCGGCTTGCCGGAGTCCACATCGTGGAGGCAAGCAAGTCGCTCTACGTACCCATTCCAGCTCGCAAGGCGCGCCGGGCCCTGCTGGCCCCGGCTCTCGCTAGTGGCGCCCAATCCCGCGCGGAAGCCTCGGAGAGCGCTAGTGTCGTGGTTTCGAAGTTCGCTTGATTTAGATATCGGGCTCCGAGCGAACTTCGAAGCCGAAACGACACTAGGAATCAATGAGTTGCTAGTGTCCTTCGATTCCGAAATTCGCAAAAAGCAGGATATCGAGATCGTGCGAATTTCGGAATCGGGACACTAGGTCCTCAAGCCGCTGACTTGGCCAGCATAAAGATCGCGCCCTCGGCCATGATGTTGGGTCCCCAGGCGCTGGGATCCATCTTGCGTGTGCGCTGATTGTCGATCAGCGCAAGCGCCTGCTCGATCTGCGCGCCGACTTCATGAGCCAACGCCAGGAAATCACTGATGGTGCAGAGATGGATATTGGGTGTGTCGTGCCACACATGGCCCAGGGTCCTGGTCACCGGCATGCGCCCCGAGACGAGCAACGAAAGGCGAATGCGCCAATGGCCGAAATTCGGAAAGGACACGATGGTGCGTTTGCCGATGCGCAGCAACTCGTGAAGCACATGGCGCGGCCGGCGTGTCGCCTGAATGGTCTGGGACAGGATCACGATGTCGAACACACCGGAGGGATATTCCGAGAGGTCGGTATCGGCATCGCCCTGGACCACCGAGAGCCCGCGTGCGACGCAGTGATTGACGTTCTGCTGTGAAAGCTCGAGGCCTCTGCCATCCACGTTTTTGGCCCGTACCAGATATTCCAGCAGCGAACCGTCGCCGCAGCCGATGTCGAGCACGCGCGCATCGGTCGGAATCATTTCGGCGATGGCGGCAAGGTCGGGGCGAAGCGAGGACGCAGTGATCCTTTCCGCGCGATTCATGGGATGCCCTTCACGGATGCGGCCGCGCCCAAAAACCCTCGCATGGTGTCGAACAGCTCCGGCTCATCCAGGAGAAAGGCGTCATGACCGCGGTCGCTGACGATTTCGACGAAGCTGACATTGGCGCCCGCGGCATTGAGCGCATGTGCGATGCGTTTGTTCTCACTGGTGGGAAATAGCCAATCGCTGGTGAAAGAGACCAGGCAAAAGCGCGTCTTCGTGCCGCGAAACGCTTCGGCCAGCACGCCGCCGTAATCGCCCGCCAGATCGAAATAGTCCATCGCCCGGGTGATGTAGAGATAGGAATTGGCATCGAAGCGATCGACGAAGGTCATGCCTTGATGGCGCAAATAGGATTCGATCTGGAAATCCGCATCGAAGCCGAAGGAGAGCGCGTTGCGGTCGTGCAGCTCGCGCCCGAACTTGCGCTGCAGCGCCGCTTCCGAGAGATAGGTGATGTGGGCGGCCATGCGGGCGACCGCCAGTCCTTTGGACGGCCTGACGCCCGCCAGCGCGTAATCGCCAGCCTTCCAATCGGGATCGGCCATGATCGCCTGGCGCCCCACTTCGTGAAACGCGATGTTCTGCGCCGAATGACGTGCCGCCGTTGCAAGGGGCATGGCGGAATAGACGCGATCCGGATAGGACGCGGCCCATTGCAGCACCTGCATGCCGCCCATCGAACCGCCAAGCACGCACAGGAGCTGGTCGATCCCGAGCGCATCCAGCAGCATGGCCTGAGCGCGCACCATGTCGCCGACGGTCACGATCGGAAAGCCGAGCCCATAGGGCTCGCCGGTCGAAGGATCAATCTCGCCGGGCCCCGTGGTGCCCATGCAGCCGCCGACGACATTCGCGCAGATCACGTAGAACCGGTCGGTGTCGATCGGCTTGCCCGGCCCGACGGCATAGCTCCACCAGCCGGGTTTGCCGGTGACTGGATGCGTGCTGGCGACGAATTGGTCGCCCGAGAGCGCATGACAGATGAGCACTGCGTTCGAGCGCGCCGCGTTCAGCGTGCCATAGGTCATATAGGCGATGGTGAGCGGGGATAAGCGCTTGCCGGAATCCAGCACAAGCGGATGGTCCGCCCCCAGCTCAAGCACCTGGCCGCGATTCTCCGCCGGTGCCTTCATGGGGCGTAGAAAGCGAGGATGCGCGGCGTCGGACAAAGCGGGTCTCCTCCCCGGGGGGGTGTGCTAAGGCGCGCGCCCCGCGCTGTCAACGAGCACCGCCTGGCGCGGCATTTCGGTCGCGGGCAGGACGTGGAACAACGCCCCCGTGATGCGGTAATTGTCGAACAACCAATAGAGTTTTCGCATCGAGCGTTTCCAACCTTCGAAGTCTATGAAAGGAAACGGAAATCGCAAGATATGGCGGAACAGGATCCAAGGCCGGCGCCGGACCTGGCCGCGGTAGGATTCGCCCACATCGATGATTTCCCCGCGCAGCATGTGGGCGGGCCAGAACAGGCTGGCGAGCGCCTCGGGTGAGGGGCGGAACATGGTGTCGATCGGGTCGCGATGGTGGGGATAGCTGAACGGCACGGTGACGAAAATGAAACCACCCGGACCTACGATCTCGATGCAGCGCCTCGCGAGGGATTTGGGATCGCGCACGTGCTCCAGGATATTGCAACACAGAATCGATTTGGGCCCAAACGCGCGGATGCGCTGAAGATCGGCCTCTTCCAGGATGTCGGCTCTGATGTCGATGCCTTCGCCTTCGCGCGCGTCCAGATGGATCAGTTTCACGCCGCGTGCTTTCAGGGGCATGAACAGATGCTGTTCCGTCCAGGGCTGTTCCACCTCGCGGAACTGTCTCGTGCTGCTGCCGATGTTCAGAAGCGGCGACAGCTCTTCGGGCGTTCGCTCCCGCAGCAGCTTTTCCAGCCAGGATGCCTCGGCTTCGAACATAATGGCCCATCCTTCTCCCGCGGCAGACTGCGGCAAAGCCCGCCCGCCCGCAACGCTTTGATTTTGCGCGGCTCCGCCCCTATCAATAGGGGAGTAAGATGTGTGGGTCAGCGCCGGTGGCGCCCGCCGCGTGACGCTGGGGTTGGTCCGTTCATGCCGAAACAGAATGAGACGCTTGAAGGTCTCCGGCGCGAGATCGACGAGATCGACGACGCCCTGCACGATCTTCTGATCCGCCGGGCCGAGGTCAGTCACGCCATCGCCAAGGTGAAACAGCCCGGAGCCTTGCAGGGTAAGGGCGCGATCATGCCGGCGTTGCGGCCGGCGCGCGAAGCGGCGATTCTGCGCCGCCTGATCGCGCGGCACCGGGGCGATCTGCCGCCGCGCGTCCTTGCCCGCATCTGGCGTGAGATCATCGCCGCGAGCCTGCGGGTTCAGAGCAAATTCCAGCTTCACGTCTATGCCGGGGAAAACCAGACCGCGTTCATCGATCTGGCCCATGCGCATTTCGGGTCGCTGACCCCTATCCGCAGCCATACGCGCCCCTCCTTGGTAGTGCATGCCTGCGCGGAGGAGCCCAATTCGCTGGGTATCGTCCCGCTCCCTTTGATCGAGGAGCCGGGCCAGGCTTGGTGGGCTCAGCTCGCGCCGGCGGGCGAGAAGGGCCCGCGCGTGGTCGTCAAGCTGCCTTTCCTGATCGATGGCGAGGATGTCCTTTCGGGCTACGCCATCGGCACCGTGGAACAGGAACCGACCGGCGAGGACACCACGTTGCTGCTCCTGGAGATCGCTCCGGGCGTTTCGCGCACCACGCTGCAGTCCCTTCTGAAGACTGCGGGCCTTCCGGCCCGTCTGGCTGCCGCCGGAAGATTGATGGAAAAGAAAGTGCCCGACGAGATTTTGCTGGAGGTGCGTGACTTCGTCGGCAAGGACGATCCCCGTCTTGCCGCGCTCGCCGAAATGGCCGGCGAGTCCATTGCGCGTGTGGTGCCGATCGGCGGTTACGCCAATCCGATTGTGTTGCCCCGGGCGCTGCGATGATGGATCCGGGTTCATGAGCCTTACCCCTAAACCCGGCGTGATGGATATCGAGGCCTATGTGCCTGGCCGCTCGGAAGCTGCCGGGGCCGCGCGCGTGTACAAGCTGTCCTCGAATGAGAGCCCTTTTGGTCCTAGCCCCAAAGCCGTCGCGGCCTATGAGTCGGTCGAAGCCAAGCTCGGCGCCTATCCGGAGGGCAGCGCACGCATCTTGCGTGAAGCCATTGCCGCCCATTATGGCCTTGGCTCCGACCGCATCGTGTGCGGCAATGGGTCGGACGAAATCCTCACCTTGCTGGCAAATTCTTATGTCCGGCCGAAAGACGAGGTTTTGTTCAGCGCCCACTCTTTTTCGGTCTACAAGATCTCCACGCTGGCCAATAGCGGGGTTCCGGTGGAAGTCCCCACGCGCGATCTGAGACTCGATATCGGCGATATGATTGCCCGTGTGAACGCAAAAACGCGCCTTGTCTATCTTGCCAATCCGAACAATCCCACGGCGAGCTATGTTACGGAATCGGACATGCGGCGGCTGCACGCGGCGCTTCCCGATTCAACGCTTCTCGTCATCGACGCAGCCTATTCGGAATATGTTCGACGCAACGATTACGAAGCGGGCATCGAACTGGTCAGCACGTCAGAGAATGTGGTGATGACGCGCACGTTCTCGAAGGCCTATGGCCTTGCAGGCATCCGCGTCGGCTGGGCTTATTGCCCCAAACAGGTGGCTGATGTGCTCAATCGGGTGCGCGCGCCCTTCAACGTCAACATCGCCGCACAGAAGGCGGCGGTCGCGGCGCTCGCCGACCGCTCCCATGTGGAAGCGGTGATTCGTCACAACGAAATCTGGCGCGACTGGCTGATCGAAGAGATCCGGAAAGCGGGGCTTCGTGTCGACGACAGCGTGGCGAATTTCGTGCTGATCCATTTCCCGCAAAATACGGGACGGAGCGCGGCGGATGCCGACCGCTTTCTCATGGCGCGCGGCATCATCCTGCGTGGCTGCGCCTCCTATGATTTGCCGCAATGCCTGCGCCTCACCGTAGGGAGCGAGGAAGAGAACCGGGCCGCGGTTGAGGCGCTTGCCGCCTTCATGGCGAGTTGATGAGCGCGGCCCCCATCTTCGACAAAATCGCGCTGATCGGTGTCGGTCTGATCGGCTCGTCCATTGCCCATGCGAGCCGCCGCGCCAATCTCGCCCGTCACATTGCCGGCTATGCACCGCGCCCCGAGACCCGCGCACGCGCGGAAAAAATCGGCTTTGCCGATTCGCTTCATGCCGAACTTGGGCCCGCCGTCGAGAACGCCGATCTCGTGGTGATGGCGACCCCCGTGGGAACCTACACCGCGCTGGCGAAATCCTTTGCCTCGCATTTAACGCCGGGCGCGATCCTTACCGATGTCGGTTCGGTAAAGGGCGTGGTCGTGAAAGAGGTAAGCCCGCATGTTCCCGAAGGGGTGCACTTCATACCCGGACATCCGATCGCGGGCACGGAGCAATCCGGACCGGAAGCGGGTTTCGCAGAATTGTTCGACGGCCGCTGGTGCATCTTGACGCCGCCGCCGGAAACGGATGCGGGGGCCCTGGCAAAACTGAAGGAGTTCTGGCAGCGCTGCGGCAGCGCCGTCGAGATCATGGAGCCCAAGCACCATGATCTGGTGCTTGCCATCACCAGCCATGTGCCGCATTTGATCGCTTACAATATTGTGGGCACCGCGGCGGATCTCGAAAGCGTCACGCAGAGCGAAGTGATCAAATATTCCGCCAGCGGGTTTCGCGATTTCACCCGCATCGCCGCTTCCGATCCCACCATGTGGCGCGACGTCTTTCTCAACAATCGCGAGGCGGTGCTGGAAATCCTAGGCCGCTTCAACGAGGACCTCGCGGCGTTGCAGCGCGCGGTGCGTTGGGGCGATGGCGATGCGCTGTTCAATCTTTTCACGCGCACGCGGGCGATTCGGCGCTCGATCATCGAGGCGGGGCAGGATACGCCGGCGCCCAATTTCGGCCGCTCAGGGCCTCGCAGCGGGAGCAGGTAGCGCAGCGGTACGTATGCCGCCGTCGTCGAGCGTCAAGCCAAACTGCACCGGCATTTTTCCGTTCTGCACCCTCTCGCCCTTGAGGCGCCCGCTTGCACGACCCGCCTGGTCGATCGCGACTTCGCCCTTGAGACCGGCGCGGGCATCGGGCCAATTCAGCGTCAGGTCGCTGACGTCCAGCTGTCCCATGCGTTCGCGCCAGGCTTGCGCCGCATCGGCAACGCTCATCTTGCCCGCGGCGAGGTCGTCGAGCGCCGAGCTCTCCGTCAGTTTGGCGCGCAGATCGATCAGCGGCAGCACAAGCTCCGCTTTCGCCGCCGCATAGCCTGCACCGATGCGGGCGTTGTTGATTTGTGCCGCCACATCGATCGTATTGTCGGGCCGCGCGAGCAGATGAAGCTGCGCCCGGTCGGCGGAGAGACTGCGTTTTGAATCGGCGCCTTGGGTTGCGTCCTTGGCTTGCGGTTCCCATAGATCCAAGTCGAAGCGCGCAAGCCGCCCGTTGTTGAGGATCGCGCTCGCCCGCGCGATCGCAGGTGTCGCATAGATGACGCGCGGAGCGCTTCCCTGCGTCGCCGGCGGACGCGCGAAGGATTGCAGCCCTGTTACCTCGAGGATGTAGCGATCGAGGTTGTAAGACAGCGCATGCAGCGCAAGCTCCTCTGTCCGCCAGGCGGTCTCGCCGTCCGCATCCTGATGGGAGAACGTCACGCCGGACAGCACCGCGTCGAGTCGAAAGGGATATCCGCCCACGGTTTTCCCGGCGAAGGCAAAAGTGATTCCGGGGATCACCTCTCCGCCATTGGCGCGATCGAGCCGTGCGGAGAGCGTGTCCGCCTGGACGCGCCAGAAAACCGAATAGAGCACAACGATCAGCAGCAGAAGGCTGACCGGCCCATAGATGAAAATGCGGCTGGAATAGGACATGGCCCAAATGTGCGACAAACCCGGCCTGAATGCACGCCTCAAGCCGGCACGAATCGCCCTCTATCGGTCAGGCGCATTTGGAATAGCCGCAGGACATGCGGGTGTCGCAGCCTTCGAGCTTGACCAAGCTTGCCGCCACGCTATGACACCAGCCGTTCGGGCTCTTACCTCGGGAGCGGCTAGGCAGGTGGCAACGGCCTCGTATCCAGGCCCCCCTGGATAGGGACCAACGCACATTGGCGGACTATGGTTGGCAGGGCACAGTACGATTGTCTCATCACCGCCAAGAGCATCCAGGTCTAGAATTGACGACGAGCGGGTCAGTAGAAACACAACGCGATTCTTCTGCATTCTCAGACGCAAATGAGCGATAAGAGCCACCTGAGTCGCTTGGTCCAAATCCTGCTCGACCATGTCGATGACGAGGATTCTCGGCGTTTCTGCCTCCAATGCCACTATTAGCGCAATCAAAGCGTCTGACCTCTGAGCGCCATCCTCGATGAGCCAAGTCATAACCCGTTCGACACGGGATTTTAGTATCGCGTCCTCGTCGAGACGCGAACGAACTATCGCGCTGTCGTCCAACCGCTCCAAGCCAACGAATTTCGCGTCGGGAAGCGTTTCGGCTAGGCGCGCAGCCAATCGCGTCTTGCCGCTGCCGAGTGGGCCGGTGATGTAATTCAGCGGTCGGATATCGCGTAGTTCAAACAACTCGCCTCCCCAAGGCCAGGGAAGATCAAAGGCAACCGTAAGGTGGGCGCTGCTTTCAATTGCATGGGCTAATTCTGCAGGAGCCGGCGCCCGCCCACGAACCAGATCGGACCGAATACGCCGGACCTTATCCAAGGTACTGGCAATCTGCTGAGCCTGAGCTTGAAGGAGTGCCTCATGCGCCGCCAAGCCGGCTTCCAAGTCGCTGGGATCGCCTCCGAGCACTCGCGCGACTTGCGCGAGACTGAGCCCTAACGACCGCAACGATACGATTTCGGTAGCGCGAGCCATCTCGGCAGGCCCGTAAGCCCGCCACCCCGCCGCGGTCCGGTCAGGCGCGATCAGACCGCGCTGCTCGTAGAGTCGCAGCGCTTTGACTGAGACGCCAAGTCTGAAAGCTGCTTGCGAGGAGCTGAGACTGGTGCCTGACGGGCTCACGAATCACCTCATCGTCTGTTGATCGCTGTCCTTATCGGACCAGCCCTAAGGGTCGGGTCAAGTCAAGTAGATCATCGCCCCTCAATGCCAGATTTTGCTGAACGCGAGGTCATGAACGATGCGCGCTTCACCGGGGGCTATCTCGTCAAAAACGGCCTTCCTAAAGATCTGTAGGAAGGGCGCGCCGGTTTTCTTAGGCGCATTTGGAATAGCCGCAGGACATGCAGGTGTCGCAGCCTTCGAGCTTGACCAAGCCGGCCGCCGAACAGCGCGGACAGGTGCGCACGGCAGCCCCCTCGGCGCTGGCTTCCGCCGCCGCGGCGCGCTGCGCATCGTTCTCGTCCGGCTCGGGCTTGGCCATAAATCCGATATCGATGAGATGACGCTCGATCACCTCGCCGATGGCGGCGAGGAGCGAGGGGATATAGCGCCCGCCCATCCATTGTCCGCCGCGCGGATCGAACACCGCTTTCAGCTCTTCCACCACGAAGCTGACGTCGCCGCCGCGCCGGAACACGGCGCTGATCATGCGGGTCAATGCCACGGTCCAGGCATAATGCTCCATGTTCTTGGAGTTGATGAAAATCTCGAAGGGACGTCTGCGGCCGTCCTGTTCGATGTCGTTGATGGTGATGTAGAAGGCGTGGTCGAGGTCGGGCCAGCGGACCTTATAGGTGTGGCCCGGCAGGTCGCCCGGCCGGTCCAGCGGCTGGGTCATATAGACCACGTCCGCCGGTTGCAGGCGGTCGGAGGCGCATAACGCCAGCGCGACCGCGGCGGCGGGAGCCGCAGGACGCGCCGCCGGCACCGAGGCCGCGAAGGAGCGAGGGGATTCGACGATGCGCAAGGGTGTTGCGGCCGGGTCTGGCGCGGCGGCATGGGAGGGCACCGCTTCGGCCTGGAGCACCGCTCCCGTCACCGCGTTGGGACGATAGGTGGTGCAGCCCTTGCAGCCTTCTTCATAGGCCGTGCGATAGACCTCCTTGAAATCGGCAAAGGAAATCCCCGGCGGGCAGTTGATCGTCTTGGAGATCGAGCTGTCGATATATTTCTGCGCCGCCGCCTGCACGGCCAGATGATCCTCGGGGACCAGCGATTGCGCGGTGACGAAATAATCGGGCAGTTCGGTCTCCTCGCCGAACATGGCGCGGAACCGGCGATAAGCGTAGTCGCTCACCTTCTCTTCGCGGCGCGTGCCGTCGGGCATCAGCACGTTGCGCGTGTAGGAATGGGCGAAGACGGGTTCGATGCCGCTGGAGATATTGTCGGCGAACAGCGAGATCGTCCCGGTCGGAGCGATCGAGGTAAGGAGCCCGTTGCGGATGCCGTGTTTGGCGATCGCGTCGCGCACCGGTTCGGGCAGCGCTTGGATATTGGGCCGCGCCAGATAGGCCTCGCGGTCGAACAGCGGGAACAGCCCCTTCTCGGCGGCCAATTCCGCGGAAGCCGCGTAAGCCGAGTCCCGCAAAATACGCAGCCAGCGCTCGATCAGCGTGAGGCTCCGGGATGAGCCGTAGCGTGCACGGCAGAAGATCAGCGCGTCGGCAAGGCCCGTGACGCCGAGGCCGATGCGCCGTTTCTGCTTGGCTTCATGTTCCTGCGCCGCAAGCGGAAAGCGCGAAATATCGATCACATCGTCGAGGAAGCGCACCGCCACGCGCGCGAGCTTGGCCAATTCCCCTTCGTCGAGTCGGGCTTCCTCCGTAAACGGACGATCCACGAGTTTGGCGAGGTTGATCGAACCCAAGAGGCATGCGCCATAGGACGGCAAGGGCTGCTCGCCGCACGGGTTGGTGGCGTAGATCGTCTCGCAATAGCTGAGATTGTTGAGCGCATTGATGCGGTCGATGAAGATGACGCCGGGCTCCGCCGATTCATAGGTGGCGACCATGATGCGGTCCCACAGGGCACGCGCGGAAACCGTCCGGTACACCACGCCGTCGAAGGCGAGATCCCAGGAACGGTCCTTTTCCACCGCGGCCATGAACTCGTCGGTCACCAGCACCGAGAGGTTGAAATTGCGGAGGCGTTTGCCGTTGCGTTTGGCCTCGATGAAGGCCTCGATATCGGGATGGGAGCAAGACAGCGTCCCCATCATCGCGCCGCGCCGCGCGCCGGCCGACATGATGGTCCGGCACATGGCGTCCCACACATCCATGAAGGAGAGCGGGCCCGACGCGTCGGCGCCCACGCCTTTCACCGGCGCGCCCATCGGCCTGAGGGTCGAGAAGTCATAGCCGATGCCGCCGCCCTGCTGCATGGTCAGCGCGGCTTCCCGCAAATTCTCGAAGATGCCTGAGAGATCGTCGGGAATGCGTCCCATGACGAAGCAGTTGAACAGGGTCACCGCGCGCCCCGTTCCGG
>JAXDMY010000186.1:0-6152 GCA_034665805.1 Alphaproteobacteria bacterium | reverse complement strand
ATGTCGAAATCCTCAATCACACCTTGCGCGACCTGCCCGAGAATCGCATCCGGCATCACACCTGCTACGGCATCAATATGGGTCCGCGCATTCACGACATCGAATTCAAGCATCTGATCGACATCGTCCTGAAAATCCGCGCCAAATTTTATTCGTTCGAGGCGGCGAATCCGCGCCACGAACATGAATGGCGGCTGTGGGAAGATTTCAAACTGCCGCCCGGCAAGGCGATCATTCCCGGTGTGATCAGCCATTGCACCGTGCTGGTCGAACATCCCGAACTCGTCTCCGAACGCATCCAGCGTTTCGCGAAACTGGTGGGCCGCGAGAATGTCATCGCCGGCGCCGATTGCGGCTTTGCCTCGACGCCGCGGGCCGTCCCCGAAGTGCACCCCACAATCGTCTGGGCGAAATTCCAGAGCCTCGCGGAAGGGGCCCGCCTCGCCTCGGCTGCGCTGTGGAATTGAGGGATGCACTCAACCCAGACTCACCATGGCCGGCCACCGAGCCGGCCATCCAGCCGCCGCGCGTCGGCGCGGCGTTACGATTCATCCAGCCCGCAGACGCGGGCTGACTGGATGGCAGGGTCAAGCCCTGCCATGGTGAGTTGGGACAGCTACTCGTAAGCCCTTCCAAAACGGCGCTAACCCAGCGGAACATCGAGTGTCATGCCGTCATAGGCGGGTTCGACCCCTGCCGGAAGCTCGGCGGCGAGCTTGGCGTAGTCGATATCGATGTGCATGTTGGTGAGGATCGCCCGTTTGGGTTTGATCCGCTCGATCCAGGACAAAGCCGTCTCGACATTGGCGTGCGTCGGGTGCGACCGGTAGCGCAGCGCATCCACGATCCAGGTCTGAACGCCTTCAAGCACCGCGAAAGCCGATTCGTCCAAGCCGCTTACATCGCTGGAATAAGCCAGGCTGCCGAAGCGAAAGCCTAGGGACCGGACCGGCCCATGCGCCTGCCAGAAGGCGAGCACCGGTATGGCCCCCCCTGCCCCATGGATTTCGAAGGGTGAAAACGGCTCGGGGATCGCATGTCCGGTGATGATGGGCGGGTATTCGGTGCCCAGCGGCGTCACGAAGCAGTAGGAGAATTGGCGCATCAGATGATCGAGCGATCCCGTGTCGGCATACATCTCGATCCGCTTGCGCATGATGAAGGTGAGCGGGCGCAGATCGTCGATCCCGTTGGTCTGATCGGCATGGGGATGGGTCATCAGCACCCCATCCAGCCTGGTCACGCGCGCGGCAAGCATTTGCTCGCGCATATCGGGCGAGGTATCGACCAGCACATTCGTGTCGCCGCGGCGGAGCAACAGCGAACAGCGGCGGCGCCGGTTCTTGGGATTGGCGGGATCGCACGCGCCCCAATCGCCGCTGCCATCGGCGCCGCCCAATCGCGGCACGCCCGCGGAAGAACCGCAGCCCAGGATGGTGACGGTCAATCGATCTGAGGAACTCAAACACAGCTCCCGCAATATAGATTCCCCCTCCCCCGGGGTGGGGAGGGGCCGGGGGTGGGGGGTGTTTTAATAGCGCGCCCCCCACCCGGCTCGTGCCTGCGCGTGCCGCGCATCTCTCGCCGGCCTCCCCACAAGGGGGAGGCGGATTCGCTTTTGTGGGGTGACGGCCTCATGTTTTCGCTTTGGCGAAGAGGCGGAAGAAATTGTCCGTCGTCGCGTCCGCCATTTGAGAAGGACTGACGCCCTTCAATTCGGCCAGCATCGCCGCGGTGTGAACGATATAGGCGGGCTCGTTGCGCTTGCCCCGTGTCGGCTGGGGCGCGAGATAGGGCGCATCGGTCTCGACCAGCAGCCTATTCAGCGGCACATCCTTCAACGTCGCGCGCAAGACATCGGCTTTCTTGAAGGTCGCGATGCCGGAAACCGAAATGTAAAAACCGAGCGCCAGCGCAGCCCCCGCCAAACGCGCCGTGCCCGTGAAGCAGTGGATCACGCCCGAGAACGCGCCGGTAGCATGTTCCTCGGCAAGGATCGCGATGGTGTCGTCCTCGGCATCGCGCGTATGCACCACCAGCGGCAATCCGGCTTCCCGGGCCGCCGCGATATGAGCGCGGAAATTGGCAATCTGCGCCTCGCGCGGGCTGTGGTTGTAATAATAGTCGAGCCCGCTCTCGCCGAAGCCGACGACTTTCTTATGCGCGCTGTGCGCCAGCAGGACAGCAGGGCCATCAAGCGGCTCTTCGGCCGCCTCGTGGGGGTGAACGCCCACTGTGCAATGGATGTCGGCGGCGGTTTCGGCCACCGCCCGAACCCCCGGAAAACGCTTCAACGCCGTGCTGATGGTGAGGAAGTGCCCTACGCCTGCGCTTCGCGCGCGCGAAATAACATTATCCAGCTCCGGCCCGAACTCCGGAAAATCGAGATGGCAATGGCTGTCGACGAGCATGTCCAACCCTGGCCGACCGGACCCACGATTTCAAGCGTGAGGGAAAACCTTACAGGGCGCCGTGTTGTTTGGCAGTTGCGATCTCGCGGGCGGAAGAGAGGACAGTCTGGCGCGGCTCCAGATGCAGGCCGGTGGCGCGGTCGAAAAGCGCATTGACCTGTTCCCAGAGCTCGACGGCGCGCTCGTCGCTGCGTCCTTCCTGCGCTTGGCTCCGAATCCGGCGTGAGATCGCCTGAGCCAGGAACGCGCCGAAATGACGCAAACCCTCGCCGCCCCGCCCCACGCGATCGGCCAGCGCCAACGTGGCAGAGAGATCGGGCGCGCCGCGCTGAGCCAGCAAAGTCTCGGCATCGCGGGCGAGCTTCAATCCCTCGTCGCCCGAGAGCCTCAAGGCCAGGCCGAGGGAACCTTCTGAGAGCTGCAGCAGGGTTGCGCGATCATCGCCGCCGACATCGGGAAGCATCTTCGCCAGCAACTCATTCAGGCTTGCCTCGTCCAAGGGCTTCAAATCCAGACGCTGCGTGCGCGAGCGGATGGTGGGCAGCAAGCGCCCGGACGCATGGCTGACGAGCATGAGGAGCCCACGCGCAGGCGGTTCTTCGAGGATCTTCAGCAGCGCGTTGGCGGCGTTGTCGTTCATCTCATCGGCGGAATCGACAATCGCGACGCGCCAGCCGCCTGCCTCGGCCGTCATCCCGAAAAAACCCCCGAGCCGGCGGACCTCATCGACATCCAGGATCGTCTTGAGCTTACCGCGCTCGTTCTCTTGCCGCCTCAACACCAACAGCCCGGGGTGCGACTGTGCTTCGATCTGGCGCGCAACGGGATCGGCCGGAGGCACGGCAAGATCGGCTGGCCCGCCGGAAGTTGCGCCATAACGCAGCACATAGCGCGCGATGCGATAGGCCAAAGTCGCCTTGCCGATGCCCGGCGGTCCCGCAATCAGCCAAGCCTGCGGCGGCCGGCCAGAGCGGATCGCCCGAGCGGCGCGGGCCAACGCAACATCCTGGCCAATCAAATCATAGGTCGCGCGCGGATGGGGGTAGCCCGCGACGCGATCGGGCTCTTCCGTTTCGGAATCGCGGCGCGCGGGTTTCATGGCTGCAGCCTTTCGCCGACAATGCGCCACACATCGGCGGCGATGGCATCGGCGTTACGCGAGCCATCGATGACGGCGCAGCGCGCGGGCTCGGCCACGGCCATTCGCAAAAACCCGTCGCGGAGCCGCGCATGAAATGCGGCATCGAAGCGTTCGAAACGATTTTCGATTGCCTGATGCGCAGAGGCAGCGGTGCTGGCCGGGCCACCTTCATCAATGAGCGCCAAGCCGCGGCCGGCGGCACGCTTAAGACCCTCTTGCGGTTCCATATCCAAGATGATCGTCAGATCCGGCGCAAAACCGCCGAGCGCCGCGCTCTGCAAATGACGCACGGTCTCTATCCCTAAGCCGCGCGCGATGCCCTGATAAACGAAGGTGGAATCCGCAAAGCGATCGGAGATCACCCAAGTTCCAGCATTGAGGGCGGGGTCAATCAGCCTTGCGACGTGATCGGCGCGCGCCGCGATGAACAGCAAGGTCTCGGCGAGCGGCGTCCAGCGTTCGGGCTCGCCTTCCACCAGGAGCTTGCGGATTTCTTCGGCGCCCGGCGAACCGCCGGGCTCGCGGGTCAGACGAACGGTGCGCCCATGCGACTCAAGGGAGTCTCGCAGCATCCTTGCCTGGGTGGATTTGCCGGCGCCCTCGCCTCCTTCGAAACTGATGAACTTGCCCCTAGAGCACGTTCTTCTCATATGGAATCGTCTACGTTGCGCGCGGGCGAGGCGAACCACCAGGCGCGACGCGAAGAGCGATGCGGTGACATCGGTCGAGCGGCGCAACGAAGCGGGCGCCCGCCCACGCGCAACCCTTTTGGGCCGGGGACTTTTACGTCGCGGGTTCGTCTAAGGGCTCGACTGTAGTGCGCGCTACGCTCCTCGCCCTTCTCCTGCCCGCGCCGCAAAATTCCCTCGGCGGAGGCGTTTCCACATGAGAAGAACGTGCTCTTCATTCACACCTTGTCGGCGCCGAACACCAGCACCTGCAGCCCCATCATCATCTTATCGAGGAAGCCGTTGGAAGGCACTGCCTCCGCCGCGACGGCGGGGTCGACTTTGTCCGGCTTTCCCGGCACCGAGACCGTAAGCGTCCCGATCTGCTGGCCTGCGGCAATGGGGGCGCGCAGCGGACCGTCATAGCGCAGCGTCACTTTCAGGTCGCGGCGCGATTCCACCGGCATCATGATGCGCAAGGGATCACCGACCGTGACGGGCACGGTATTTTTGGCGCCGCCCCAGATTTGCGCATCCGCGACCACATCGCCTTTGCCGGCGAGCTGGAAGGCCTTGAATTCGCGATAGCCGATGTCGAGCAGGCGGCGCGCTTCGTTGATGCGCTCACGTTCGCTTTTCATGCCATTGAGCACGATGATCAAGCGGCGGTCATTGCGCAGCGACGAGGCCGCGATGCCATAGCCGCCCGCATCGGTGTGACCGGTCTTCAACCCGTCAACGCCGATATTCTCGTCGACCAGAGTGTTGCGGTTGGGCTGACGAATGCTGCTCCAGGTGAAGTCCTTCAAGGCGAAATATTTGTAATAATCGGGATAGGCCCGAATGACATGCGCAGCGAGCTTGCCCAGATCCTCCGCCGACATGGTTTGGCCGGGATCGGGAAGACCGCTGGAATTCACGAAATGCGACTGGGTGAGCCCGAGCTCCTTGGCGCGCGCGTTCAGCAGGTCGGAGAACCCTGCTTCCGAGCCGCCCAAAGCTTCGGCGACCACGACGCAAGCATCGCCGCCGGACTGGACGATAATACCCTTCAAGAGGTTGTCGATGCTGATGTCGGAATTGAGCGCCACCCACATCTTGGACTCATTGTCCTTCTGGCCCTGACGCCAGGCGGTCTCGGAGACGTGGAACGTGTCTTCCGGCTTCAATCTTCCGTCCTTCAAGCGCTGAAAAACGAGCTCCACGGTCATCAGCTTGCTCATGGACGACGGCGGCATGGGCTCGGTGCAGGCTTTGCAGAACAGCACCTCGCCGCTGTCGTAATCGAGCAGCAAAGCGTGTTGAGCGTTGGTGAGTATCTCTGCGTTTGCGCTTGGGCTCACGACCAGAGCCACGCCGGCAAGCAGACCTAAAATCGACGGACGGATTAAACGCGCGAGAAACACCGGTGACCTCCCTTGGGTACTAGTGTGGTGGATTTGGAGTTCCTAAGATTTAGATGGCACTCGCGTTTAGGAACTTCAAATCCGAAAACCACACTAGATTCAATAAATTGCTAGTGTGGCTCTGAACCCGAAATTCGCCCGGAGCATTGCCCGAACAGTTGCGAATTTCGGATTCGCCACACTAGCCACGCTCATAACGCCCTCAGAGTTAAATTCGCCCCAAGATCGGCGTGTCCTTACGAACTTGAAACAGCATCGACCACGATCTGGACATCATTTTGACCAAGCGCCAGAACCTGGGCGAGTGCGGCGTCAGCCTGTTCCACGGCCTGGAACGGACCGACGCGCACCCGGTAGATCGGGCGGCCATCCTTCATTCCCTGAGACACCCGTGCCCCGGTGCTGCTCAGCTTGGCCGCAACGGTTGCGGCATTCACCGGGGACGTGAACGCCCCCGCCTGAACGTACAGCGCGGTTGCGGACGGCACGGGTATTTCAACCACCTTGCCATCGGCTGCGGCACCCT
>JAXDMY010000185.1:0-6540 GCA_034665805.1 Alphaproteobacteria bacterium | reverse complement strand
TCCTCGACCGCAAGCCGGCGGTCCGACAGGCCATGCTCCATCGTATATTGCAGCAGGGCCTCGATGGTCGGCCGGTTCGCCTCGATCCCATAGGGATACCAATCCTTGCCGATGATCGCCTGTTCCTGCTCGATCATGGGCTGCAGCCAGGCGAATGACGCCTTGGGCGAACCTGTCTCCAGCAAAAGGCGGAAGGAATATTCCTTGGCGCGCACAAAGGCTTTGTACAGGCTGAGCGCTACCCAGGGATCGCGGTCGTAAATCTCGCGGCGGATCACGACGGTGTGCATGATCGGATAGATTTTTGTGCGCCGGTAATAATCCTTCTCCAGCTCCATATAATTGGGGAATAGGCGTCTCACATTGGGGGAGCCCCGCCGGAAGGACAGCGGGTTGTTCGCGGTCATCAGGAAATCGATCTCGCCCTTTTCGAGCAGGTCGCCCAGCTCGGTTCCCGCCGGCGCCTGGGTCAGCCTGATGTCGCGAGGCAATGCCCGTCCCAACCGGTCGGTGCGGCCCTGAATCCACTCCACCTGGTTGGGCTTGACGCCGTATTCGTGTTGCAGCAGCCCGCGCATATAGACCGCGGCCGTCATGCTGTATTCGGGAACGCCGCCGCGTTTGCCGGCAAGGTCGGCGGGCTTCTCGATACCTTTCTTCGTATTGATGAAGAAATAACCGTGCCGGAAGACGCGCGATGGAAAGACCGGGATGGCGATAAAGGGCGCATTGCCGCCGCTGACCAGGCTGGTATAGTTCGAGAGCGACATCTCCGAGATGTCGAACTCCTGATATTGCAGCATGCGCCAGAAGATTTCCGCCGGCTGCAGCGTGAGGTAATTGAGCTCGATGCCCTCGGGCGTGATGGTGCCGTCGCGCAACGCCTGGGTGCGGTCATATGGTCCGCAGGCCAGCGCCAGACGCAGATGGGCCATGAGGTCCCCCGTTCGATTTATCTGTGGGATGCAAACTGTCCGGCGCGCTATAGACTGTCAACGGGAAGAGGCGAGGGGCATATGCCGGTTCAGATTCCGATTACGCTGGCTTGCGGCGATTACGACCGCACGCGCGCCATCAAGGACGGCCGCGTCCCGGTTGAAGGCTGCGCCGTCACCTATCTGCCGATGGAGCCGGAGGAGGTCTTCCACCGCGCCTTCAAGCATCAGGAATTCGATGTCTGCGAGCTGTCATTCAGCTCCTATCTACGCACCGTCGATGCGGGGACCTCCCCCTATGTCGGGATTCCGGCCTTCGTGTCGCGCCTGTTCCGGCATTCCGGCATTTATATCCGCACCGACCGGGGCATCCGCGAACCCGCCGATTTGAAAGGCAGGCTGATCGGCTTGCCCGAATATCAGATCACCGCCGTGGTATGGCTGCGCGGCCTGATGCAGGACGAATATGGCGTGCGTCCGACGGATATCAGATGGCGCCAGGGCGGCATCGAGCAGCCGGGACGCAGCGAACGCACGCCGCTGAAACCGATTTCCGGACTCGACCTGCAACCGATTGCGCCCGACAAGACGCTTTCGGGCATGCTGGAGGCGGGCGAGCTTGATGCGATGTTCAGCGCCCGTGCGCCAAGCTGTTTCACCCGTGGCGCGCCCCATGTGGCGCGGCTGTTCCCGAATTACCGCGAGGTGGAGAAGGCCTATTACAAGAAGACCGGCATGTTCCCGATGATGCATCTTGTCGGCGTGAAACGCGACCTCGTGGCGCGGCATCCCTGGCTGCCCGCCAGCCTCTACAAGGCCTTCGTCCAGGCCAAGGCATTCGCCATGCGCGAAGTGAATGACGTCAACGCGTTGGCCGTCACCTTGCCCTGGCTGGTTGCCGAGGCCGAGGAAACCGCGCAATTGATGGGCGCGGATTTCTGGCGCTATGGCGTGAACGAGAATGCCAAGGAGATCGATGCGCTCACCCGCTACGCCTATGAGCAGGGCTTGGTGACGCGAAAGTTGGCGATTCAAGAATTGTTTCCGGATTCGGTGATCGAAGTCTGCAAAGTATGAGAACCACAAATCGCCTCATCGGCAGTCCCATCGCGCGGGTGGAAGACTTTCGCTTCCTTCGCGGGCGCGGCGAATATATCGACGATGTGTCACGTGATAATCAGCTTTGCGCCTTTATTCTGCGCAGTCCGCTTGCGCATGGCCGCATCAAGACCATCGACACGCGAGCTGCGCGCGATCTGCCCGGCGTCCATGCGGTAATCACCGCCGCGGACCTTCCTCGGCCGATACCGGCCGTCAACATCCGCCTCCAGCCTCTTCCCTCGCTCGTGCCGTTCCATCAGCCGGTTCTTGCGCATGACAAGGTTCGCTATGTCGGAGAGCCGATTGCGGTGGTGCTGGCAGCGAGCGCAGGCCTGGCCGAGGACGCGGCCGGCGCGATCGGCCTCGACATCGAGCCGTTACAGGTCGTCATCGATCGTTATGAATCTGCCGCGGACAAGTCGCTGCTCTTCGAGGCGCATGGTTCCAATCTCGCGATTAAGTATACCGCCTTTCTCGGCGATGCGGACGCCGCCTTCAAACAGGCGCCCTATACCCGCAAAGAGCATTTCTCGGTTCACCGCCATGCCGCTGTTCCCATGGAGCCGCGCGGTCTGCTCGCCGAATGGGATGCCGTCAAGGGAAGACTGACCCTATACGGGGCAGCGAAAGTGCCCTTCTTCAACCGGCACATGCTTGCGGAGAAAATGGGCCTCACGGATGACGCGGTCGATCTCATAGAGAATGACGTCGGCGGCGGTTTCGGCGCGCGCGGCGAGTTCTATCCCGAAGACTTCCTTATTCCCTTCGCGGCACGGTTGACCGGCCGCCCCATCAAGTGGACCGAGGATCGGCGCGAGAACCTCATGGCGATGCAGCATGCGCGCGACGCCGATTGCGAGGTCGAGATCGCGTGTTCGCGCGACGGCACGATCCTGGCCTTACGCGGGCAAGCGTTTTGCGATGTCGGCGCCTATATCCGCACCAATGGCCTTGTCGCACCGCGCAACATCGCGCAATTCATGTCCGGCCCGTACCGCATTCCGAACATTCATCTGGAATCGCACGTCCAATTCACCAATAAGACCCCGTCCGGCACCTATCGCGGGCCCGGCCGCTATGAAACGGATTTCTTCCGCGAGCGGCTTTTCGATCTTGTGGCGCGGGACCTCGGCATCGACCGCGTGGAATTCCGCCGCCGCAATCTCGTCTCCAAATCGGAGATGCCGTACCGCATCGCCAAGATCACGCCCTATGATTCCGAAACCGAATATGACAGCGGCAATTATGCCTCGACGCTGAAACGCTGCCTGGACGAGTTCCATTGGGTGAAAAAATCCGCACTCGATGGCCGGCTGATCGATGGGCGCCATCACGGCATCGGTCTGGGCTGTTTCATCGAAGGCGGCGGAGGAGGGCCTAAAGAGAACGCTCGCATGGTCGTGGAGCGCGACGGCTCGGTCACGGTTTCCGTTGGGTCGTCGGCCATCGGGCAGGGGCTCGAGACCGTCTTCGCGCAGATTGCGGCCGACGCACTGGAAATGTCCTTCGACCGCGTGCGGGTGCTGCATGGTTCCACGACGCTCCTTCGCGAAGGCTATGGCTCTTACCATTCCCGGGCGGTGGTGATGGGCGGGTCCGCAATATTGGCCACCGCCAACGCTCTGCGAGAGACGATCCGCGAAGCCGCCGCCAAACGTTTCGGCTGTTCGGCTCCTGAGATCACTATCGAGGACGAGAAGATCATGGGGCCGCCCGGAAAGGTGCTGAAGCTCGCCGAGCTCGCCTCCGACGGTTTGACGGCCGAGGGTAGCTTTCCCAATGTTCATCATACCTACAGCTATGGCGCGCATGCCGCTCATGTTGCTATCGATGCCAAGACGGGTCATGTCGAGATCATCGATTATGTCGCGGTCGAAGATGTCGGCCGCATCATCAATCCTGCGACCTTGCGCGGTCAGGTGCTCGGCGCGGTGGTGCAGGGCCTTGGCGGCACGTTTCTTGAGCGCTTCGACTATGACCAGAATGGCCAGCCGCTGAGCGCGTCCTTCGCCGATTATCTCATGCCGACAGCGAGCGATTTCCCCAACATCCGCGCCTTCCTGATGGAGGAGGAGCCTTCGCCGATCAATCCGCTCGGCGCCAAGGGAGCGGGCGAGGGTGGTATTATTCCGGTTGGCGGTGTCATCGCCAATGCGGTGGCATCGGCGCTTCGTTCGTTCGGCGCCGAGCCGTGCGAGCTGCCGCTCTCGCCGGTCAATGTGTGGAAGCTCATTCGTGACGCGCGCCCGGAAGCGCACGCCGCGCAATAGAGAGGAGACATTCCATGGCTGCCGCACGCCACGACAAGCCTCCCGAACTCGAAGGTTCATCCCTCGAAGAGATCATGCGGACTCATGTCGGACGTTTCAGCGAAAAGCGCCCCGATTGGGCAGCCTTCGAGGATGCCAAGACCGAGGGCTATCGCCGGGCGCAGCACCGTTTCATCGGCGCCGGCGGATCGGGCAAGCATGATGATCCCAATGTTATTCCGGCGCGCGGCTTTACGCTCAGCATCATGCTTGTGCCGCCGGGCCAGGGGAACGCGCCCCACACCCATGAGGTGGAGGAAGTCTTCTTCGTCCTGCAAGGTCAGCTGAGCGTCTTCGTGGAAGACGAGAGCGGGCGCCGGCTGAGCCAAATCCTGGGCCCGTGGGAATGCATCTCATGCCCGCCGGGCGTGATTCACGGCTATCAGAACGAAAGCGTGGAGCCGGTCTATTTTCAGGTCGTGCTTGGGCGCGCCAAGCCCGAAACCATGGGCTATGCGGACGACGCGCTTTACAACAGGCGCGACGCGCATCTGAAGCCATAGGCGAGAAGGGCCACGCCAACGCCTTAAGTCAGCGTGAAGGTAACCATGCCATTCGGGTTGTAGGTGATGAACTGGACCGGTGTGCCCTGATCATCGAGCCAGACCTCGTATCGCTTCGTGCCGTCGAGGCGATTGATTTCATAATGCTTGGTGCGGGTCGTTCGGCCATTGATGTCAAGCGACGTTTCATCTGTGGTTTTCACCCGCACATTCTCGATACGGCCCCTGTCCGGTGTCAGAAGCGTATCGCCGCGTAGCACATCCGCCGACCAAGGATTGGCAATGCGAACGCTGGCGGGCGCCACGATCGGTCCATTGGGCGACATCAGCACGAAGCGGTCGCCATCTGCACTGCCGGTGAGTTCAATGGTTTTGCCGTTCACCGTCGTGACGCCATGGAAGGACACCAAGCGGTCCGCATCCCAGCGTTCCTGACGCGCGATTTCCTGCCGGTACAGCACGACACCGAGGACGGAAACCAGGATATGCGCTTCCGTCGTAACCGTTGTGAGGGTTCCGGATTTTTCCACCGCATTGGTGTAGGTGCCGATGTTGCCGTAACGCGGATGCTGAACCCGGTACACCATGCGCTCAGGCGAGGCAGAAAACGCAGGCACCGACTTAACCAGCATCGGACCCAACAGCAACGAGATCAAGAACATCCTACGGTGCATGGGAGCCTCCGGATCTGATCGCGTATCAAAGCCTTTCATCGCAAACCGCTGACCGCTTCGTCGGCATAGGAATCGTCAAAATAATCCTTGGCGGCGCCGGGAATCTTCACGCCCTGAACGGAGGAGAGGAACGCAATGGCGCGCTGTACGCTCACCCCCTCGATGCGCGGATTGGCGGGATAGGCGTCGATGTTCGCCGCCCAGGCCGCCTTGTAAATGTCGTCGGGGAAAGTCTCGAAACGCTTGCGCAGAAGCGCCTGCGCACGGGCAGGCTCGGCGTGGATCATGCGGTCCGCGCGTGCGAGTGCGCGCAGGAATCGCCGCGCGGTGTCGGGTTTGGTCTTCAGCCAGGACGTCTTTGCCGAAAGGGTGATTGAGGGATAGCCGCGCAAATCGTCGAACTCGCCACGCGACATATCCAGGATCATCACGCCCTTATATTTCAGAATCGCCATATCCGATGTCGGCGATGAGAACACGAAACCGTCGATCCGCTTCTGGGAAAACGCTGCCAGGATCGGACCACCATCGGCAAGGAACAACACCGTGAAATCGCGCTCGGGCGAGAGGCCGGCCTGTTTTGCGAGATAGCGGATGAGGAAATCCGTGCTCGAGCCCACGCCGCTTCCGGCGATCTTCAATCCGCGCAAAGCCGCAAGGCGTTGTCTGATCGGCGTGTCATGCGTGATGCCCAACCGTTTGGCGACATCCTCGCGCAGCACCATGTTGCTCGCATATTGGCCGATGATGGTGCCGATCAGCGTGACGCCGGAGCCTTTGACGGTGGCGTTGATCGCGTTCTGGATCGCACAGGAGCAGAACTCGACGCTGCCGCTGACGAGCCCCCCCATCGCCGCGCCGCCTCCCTTGAACTGGATCAGCTCGGGCTCAAGGCCTTCGTCCTTCATGAACCCCGCATCGATCGCGAGATAGAGCGGCGTGTAGAGGAAGCCCTCCGTCGGCATGCCAAGGCGCACCTTCTCGGCCGCATCGACGGGCGAGAAACCGATAAGGGCGG
>JAXDMY010000184.1:0-2564 GCA_034665805.1 Alphaproteobacteria bacterium | reverse complement strand
AGAAGCAGTGTCTGATCGATATTCCAGGGGCGAAAATACTTGCTCATAGCCCAAGCTTGAATCAGACTCGCTCAGAATTGAACAGCGACTATTCGGACAGGCTCCTAGGCTACATCAATGCCGTGACGCTGATTCGCGGGGGCGCGACCGGTCCGGCAGGTTGCCGACGTCACGAGGGATGGAGCGGGGGCATCTATCCGAGATGTAGCCGATGCTTTCGATCAATGATGTGTGCCGCTCTCGTTGTGCGGCCGTTCGCGATCGCTTCGGCGTTTGGAAGATTGGCTTCCGCGAGATTTGAAATTCGGCGACGTGCCCTGAGCGGCCAGCAACCGTGTTGGTAGAGGATGGGCTGCGTCACCGTCCGGTGCCCGCGTTGGGCGTTTCCTCCCGAACTGTCCGGCGGCCCCGAGCCGCCGGGCTTTTTTTCAAACTCCTTCGTGGCCGACGCTGGAGGCCCAACCTGCCGCGCTTCGGTAGCAGTTCCGCATGGCCGGCGATTCCGGCTGGGCACCGCGCGGAGCCCCGCCGCCGCCTATTGCACGGTCAGGGCGCCGCGCGCCTTAGCGTTGAAGTCGTCGTAAAATTCGTAGCGTCCGGGTTTCAGCGCCCGCACATTGATGACGCCTTCGCTATTGGCGGCGACCACCTTTTCGACCCGCAGCGAGGTGCTTTCAAACTCCATGGCCTTGGCGTCCAGGTTCTTGACCCGGATCGCGACGGGCTTGTCGGGCGGCGCGCGCAGCTCGCTCGGCTGGAACACTCCCTTGGAATAGGTGACGTGAACCTCCGTCGCCTGTTGCGCCTGGGACGGGGACACCGCGAGCGCCGCAAAGGCGCAAAGCGCTGCCGGAATCAGCTTTTTCATCATCAGTACAGCAGACACTTGTCGTCCCTTCCGCATGTTGAGGAAGATCAAAATTCCCAAGCGAATTTAAGTTTGGCGCGATTGCGCTGAAACTCGGATAGATTGAGTGAGACGGGATTGCCGACCTCGCGTCCCCAAACCTGGGTGTTCCACGCCGCGGTCATGAACATTTTCGGTGTGAACCGGATATAGAGCAACGGCCCCAGCATGACGGCGTCGCCGGTGAAAGCCGTCAAATTTGCGGCGTCGTAATGCCTGAGATACCAGACCTCGCCGCCCAGGACGACGTTCGATGCGACCCGAAGCGATAGCGCCGCCGAACCGCCAAACGTGGCTTCGCGCTGGGTGGCGCCTGTCACGGTCTGGGTAACCTCGGGCTCGTAAAGCAAATTGACCCCGGCAAACAGCCGGTTTTTCAGAAGTTCGAGATCGGCGTTGACGGTGGTTTCGAATTCGAAATTGCGCACACGCTCGCCGCTGGTCTCGTCAATCCGCCGCACCGTCGGCTCGACCGCCAGCGTCACCGAAAGCGGATTGTTCGAGGTCCGCTCGATCGCAAGATAGCGCAATTCCGCAAAGGCGCCGCCCAATGCGATCTGGTTCCGATCGTCGAGATCGGTGACGCCACCGATATGATGCGTCGATCCCAGCGCGCCAAACTCGATCTGGATGAACTGGGATGGCGTAAATTCAAACTCGTATTTGGTCTCGGTCGCGGCGTAGTGACCATCGCGCTTGCCGAACCGGCCGATAGTGTCGATCGTGACTTCCTTCTCACCCTCCAGGCCGATGCCGGAGCCGGTGGTAAATCCAAAAATATACTTGGTCTCGAGGTCGCGCCAGGAGCTTGCGTCGTCGGCGCGCGCGGCAGCGCTGCACCAAAGCAAACCGCCGATCGCGCCAAGCGCAAGGGCGTGACGCCGTCCAAGCCGTATCGCCGTGCGCATCTGTTCTCGCGTCCGCCGTATGTCGGGATAGACGGCATCAGCTAGCTGCTTGCCGCGGCACAGGCAAAGAGACTCGTTCTAAACTAGAGACATTCTAATTTGTTGGTTGTGTTGACCAAACTCGCCGATGCCACGCCAGCCTCTTCAAGCAGACGATCACTTAGCCGCCGGCGTGGTTCGCGATTTCGACACGTTAATCGAGGATGGATTTCCCGGTGGCTCGATTGCCCGAACAGGGGCGCTACTTTGCAAGTGACCCATGCAACGTGAACGTCGTACTTTCGGATATGATGGCTGAGGGATCGAGAGATAATGCATTTAAACGGTCGCGCATCATATTGGATGGCAGCATACCTGGTGGTCGCAGGCACCGGCGTTTGCGGCGAGCTGGCCCAATCAGGGCCGCTGGTAGGCACCGCCGCGTTTGGCGACTGGCGCGGCGACAAGCCCGGCGTCAGGCGCCTGATAAGACCTGAAGATCTGCCGCGGCCCGGGGCGACGCCATCGTCCGCCAACGTATCTCGCGTGGTCCCGCGACCCTCGGCCGCGGTCCCGCAAGTTCCGGCGGGATTTAAGGTGGAGTTGTTTGCCGAGGGACTGAGCGAGCCGCGCCAGATGCGCGTGGCGCCTAATGGCGACATCTTCGTCGCAGAAACCAGCGCGGGACGAATTCGTATCTTGCGGGCGGCCGACGGTAGCTCAAAGCTTTCCGCGAACGAGACCTACGCGAACGGGCTCAACCAGCCGTT
>JAXDMY010000183.1:0-12247 GCA_034665805.1 Alphaproteobacteria bacterium | reverse complement strand
CATCGAACGCTAATCGAGCGGGGCGCCATGATCCAGCGTGCCCGCGGTTCCGAGCGCCGCCGGAACGAGCTATGATCGGCGCCAATCGGAACACATCGTTTGGAGAGTCCCAGATGGCGCTGAAATTTCTGTTTTGGTTGGGCGCGTTCGCGCTCATCGCCTCTCCCGCGGCGGCCTGGGACATCCCCGCCGACAACGGGACGATGGGAAAAGCGGCGATCGATGAGATCCTCGCCGGCAACGATTACCCGGAAACCGGCACCTATAGGCAGGCGATCGATTTCATCGACTTTTCCGCGAACGGCCAGAACTTCACGCAAGTCGTCGTCACCCTGACACCCGACAAGCCCCGTATGAGAAACGGCAAAAAGCTTGTCGTGGTCGGCGGCGAGCCGGGAAGCGAATACGCGCTGGATTTCGTCTCCACCATCGAGGGCAAAGAAGGCCCGGCGGTGTGGCTCGCCAAGCGTGGGATTAGCTTTGTCGCCCTCACGCGGGTCGGCCGGTGGAATTTCCTCGCGCCCAACAAGGACGGAGCATGGGACAGCGTGCCCATCGGCAAACGCATGCCCATGTTCACCCGGACGCAAAAAGCGCACTGGGCGGAAAGCGATTACGACGTGAAGCGTTCCGGCCTCTCCGGGAACGTTTCCGCCGGCGTGAGCGCGGTGTATCGCTTCCCGCGCAAAGGAACGGCGCTCGAGAAACAGATGCTCGCCGCCACGCCCCGGGTCTTCATCGAGGGCTACCGGCTCGCGCTCGAAAAGGCGATTCCCGACCGTCGAGGCTCGCTGGTGCTGTTTTGGGGCATGTCGACCGGCGGCGCGAGTCTCTATCCACTCGCCAAATATTACACACCCGACGGCTATCTCGGCTGGGGCACGAGTTCTACCGGACTCGCCTATGTGAACGGCAGATCGGAGGCCGGCAATTTCAACGATGTCTACGAACACAGCGCGCTTCGCGTGCGGGAGCGCGGCCTCGATGATTTCGAGTTCTACACCAAGAATATCGATTCCCAGACGCGCGCCAAATGGTGGCAGGCGGCGCAGAAGGATCCGCGCTTCAAGAGCACCGAAGATGCGGCGATGCAGTTCGGCGCCGCGGCGCTCACCGAACAGGGCTTGCGCCTCTGGCAATCCGACTTCTTGCCGGCGGCAGACAGAAAACCCGGCTTTGCCGCGTTCATGCAAGCCATGTTCGAGCCCAGCTATCCTCCTGCCGAGCTGAAACGGGTACCGATCCTGGACCTCAACGGCACCAATGACGAAGCATTGCCGCCAGCGACGGTGGATGCGAACCGCAAGGTCATGGAGCCCTATGCGAAGAAATACCGGGTCGGGCGCATCGAAGGCCTGCACCATTATCTGTTCACGCAGGACAGCATCAAAATTGTCGGCAGCACATGGATGCGCTACATCAATTCGGGCTATTTTGATTGAGATCACGCGCCGTAGCTTGCGTTAACCAAATAAGAGGAGAGAGCCTTGCGCAAAATGCTATTTACGATTGCCACGCTCTGTGCGTGCGCCGTCACTCTCGAAGCTTCGGCGCAAGCCGTCTCGGTGGACCGCAAACAGGTCAGCAATGTCGCAGCACGCAAGATGGTGGATGCGTGCCTGGCTTTTGCCGAGAAGAACAACATCCTCGTGGGCGTCGCGGTGGTCGGCCTCGACGGCGTGCTGCTCGATTTCCACGCCATGCAGGGCGGTGGCCCCACTTTATCCGAAACGGCCATACTGAAGGCGAAGACCGCGGCGCACTGGCAGCGCTCGACCAAATCGCTGGAACAGGATGTCACCACGCTGCGCAATCAGGCTTCGGTGTGGATCAATGATTTTCCGAAGGCCGGCGCCCTGCCGATCATCATCGACGGCCAAGTGGCCGGCGCGATCGGTGTCGGCGGCGCGAGCAAGCAGGAAGAATGCGCGCAGGTTGGAATCGACGCCGTGCTGCCGAAGCAGCCGCAAGCGGCGCAGCGCTGAGTTGACACTGGGGCGCTTGGAACAAACGCCAGCCGTCAACGCCAAGTCGCGTCGACGCTTGCGCTCTTGAGGCGGAAGCCGGGGCCGCTTGTCCGCGTCCCCGAGCTTAGCTCCGCTTCGCAAATCGCGTCAGACCGATTGCTTGAGTTCCTTGGCGACGCGGAAAGCCACTTTCTTGCTCGCCTTGATCTTGATCGCTTCGCCCGTCGCGGGGTTGCGGCCCATGCGAGCAGCGCGTTTGCGCACCTGCAGGATGCCAAGTCCGTTCAAACGGATGCGGGAGCCCTTCTTGAGGGACTTCGTGATCAGCGCGACGAGATCATCCAAGAGCTCGTTGCCCTGCTTCTTGGTCAGCCCATGTTTGTCCGCCAATTGCACGGCGAGTTGGCGAGTGCTGATGGTGTCAACCTTTGCTTTGGGCGCTTTGGGCGCTGCGGCTTTGGCTCCGGCATTGGCGAGTTCTGCCATTGGATTTTCCTTCTGAGATTCGGAGGTAGGATACAGAGTAGAGCAGCGGCATTCGACAAGATTCCTCGCCGAATCACCACTGCGTCAGATTGTACACTCGCTGATTTGGCGAAGCGTCATGCCCTTTTCTCAAGGGTGACGACAGAGATGTGGATGAAAATCTATGACCCGTCCCGTGGCCTCGGTGCCGATCGGCGTCCCTTCAACAGAACGGTTGCCCGGGCAAGAGAACTCCGTCTTGCGGGCGGCGTGGTCCGGCGGGAGGCAACGACGAAGCCGATGATGCAGCGGATCCAGGGACTGTTGGGATCAAGCTTGCCGCGCTTGGATGGTGTCGCCACCGGATTGGACCTCTTGTTGCCGTTCTTTATCCTCCCTCACCGCGGGTTAAAGTTTGGCTACAGGTGGGCAATATTGGGGCTGTCATCGGTCACCGAAAAAATGAAGATAGATTTGATGATTCAATAGGTTAATCGTCATTCCACGAGGGCTTAAAACAAGCCCGCCAGTGAGCGGGTCATCGTGGGCTAGAGTGCATCGGATGGACGCTGGTGCCGGGTTCGAGGCCGTCTTTCCGAAGGGCTGAGGGGGAAACATGCTGCCGCTTCTGGGCGTTGCTGTGGTCGTCTTGGGCTTCGCGGCGCGGATCAATCCGCTTCTGGTCGTGATGAGCGCTGCCATCGTCAGCGGCCTGGCCGGCGGCCTCGATCTTACCGGCGTGCTCTCGGCCTTCGGCAAGGCCTTCAACGAGAACCGCTATGTCAGCGTCACCTGGCTCGTGCTTCCGGTCATCGGCGCATTGGAACGCGCCGGCCTCCAGGAACGGGCCCGCGATGTGATTGTCGGGATCCGCGCGGCGAGCGTCTTCTCGATCCTTTGCTCCTACCTCCTCATCCGTCAGGTCGCCGTGGCGGTCGGCCTGACGTCGCTGGGCGGCCAAGCCACTATGGTGCGGCCACTGATCGCGCCCATGGCCGAAGCTGCCGCCGAAGCAAAGCTCGGCCCGATTGGCGGCCCCTTACGGGAACGCATTCGCGCCGAGGCGGCCGCGGCGGAAAATGTCGGCCTGTTCTTCGGCGAAGATATCTTCGTCGCCATAGGCTCCATTCTTCTGATCAAAGGATTCCTGGAACAAAACGGTGTCTTGGTGGAGCCGCTGCAATTGTCGGTGTGGGCCATCCCGACCGCCATCGTCGCATTCGCGGTGCACGCGGCAAGATTGTTTCTGGTCGAACGCCGTCTGTCCCGCATGATCGGCGCCCCGGTACACGAGAAAGCGCGCGCATGATCGGCCTTTCCGCCGTCTATACGCTGGCCGGGGTGGTCTTCGCCGCCATCGCGGTGCTGAGCGCGCGCGACCAAGGCAATCCGAAGCGCTGGGCCAATGCCGGCTTCTGGGGACTTTTCGCGGTCAGCTTTCTGTTCGGAGATCGCCTGGGAGATTTCGGGAACGGCATTCTTGTGCTCGCCATGGTCGTGCTCGCCGGAACGGTGGGTCTGGGCATCGGCCGCCCGGCAACGACGGCGCCCGAGGAGCGCCGCGCCCTGGCGCAAAAGCTGGGCAACAAAATCTTTGTCCCCGCGCTCGCCATACCGGTGGTGACCGTCATCGGTTCTTTCACACTGAAGACAATCGCGATCGGCGACCGGCCTGTGTTCGATCCCGCGCAGACAACGCTGATCTCGCTTGCCCTCGGCACGCTCGTCGCGATGTCTTTGGCGCGCCTGCTCCTACGCCAAAAGGTGACGGCGGCGCTCCAGGAGGGGCGCAAGCTGATGGACCTCCTGGGCTGGGCGGCATTGTTGCCCCAGATGCTGGCGGCGCTCGGCGCAGTTTTCGCGTTAGCCGGCGTGGGCAACGCCGTGGGCAGTCTTGCGGCGCAGGCGATCCCCATGGACAGCCGCTTTGCCGCAGTCGCGGCCTATACCGTCGGCATGGCGCTGTTCACGGCCGTCATGGGCAACGCATTCGCGGCCTTCCCGGTGATGACGGCCGGGATCGGTCTGCCGCTGATCGTGATGAAATTCGGCGGCGATCCCGCCATCATGTCCGCCATCGGCATGTTGTCGGGCTTCTGCGGTACGCTGACCACGCCGATGGCGGCGAATTTCAATCTTGTTCCCGCGGCGCTCCTCGGACTCGAGGACCGCTATGCGGTGATCAAAGCGCAAATCCCGACCGCAATTGCGGTTCTGTTGGTCAATACGGTGCTCATGTATGCCCTCGTCTTCCGTTTCTAGAAGCTCAGCGCGCCAAACCAAACCTGACCTGCGAACCGCGTCGCGCTTTGCGACAATCGCGCTCGGACATGTGGTGCGCGAATATCCGGGCAGGCTCGACCATGTTCTCACCGGACCTGCCGATCTGAAGAGCCCACGCGCGCTGCATCCGGTGTTCTGCGGCAGCTTCGATTGGCATTCCTGCGTTCATTCCTATTGGCTGTTGGCGACGCTCTACCGCCTTTATCCGGGCCTGCCGGAAAGCAACGCGATCCGGACTCTCTTCTCTGGTTCATTGACGAAAGAAAAAATTGTCGGCGAGCGCGCCTATCTGAAGCGTCCGTCTTCGGGCGGATTCGAACGCCCCTATGGCTGGGCCTGGCTCTTGATGCTGCAGGCGGAGCTTCTCCGGCACCAAACGCCTGAAGGAAAGCGTTGGGCTTCGTCTCTGCGTCCCTTGGCTGACGATTTCAGCGCGCGGTTCAAAACCTATCTTCCAAAAGCGACCTATCCCAACCGCGCGGGCACTCATGGCAACACCGCTTTCGCGCTCGTGCTGGCGCAAGAATATGCCGCGACGGCGAAAGACAAGGGGCTGGCGCAATTGATCCGCACCACGGCGCGCGGCTGGTACGAGAAAGATGCAGACTGCCAGGCCTGGGAACCGAGCGGTGAAGATTTCCTCTCGCCTGCGCTGGTCGAGGCAGAGTGTATGCATCGCGTGCTCGCTCCTCACGCTTTTCGCCGCTGGTTTGCACGCTTTCTTCCGCGAGCAGCTCAGCGCCGGCCCGCAAGCCTGTTCGCACCTGCCAAGGTCAGCGACCGCAGCGACGGCCGGATCGTGCATCTCGATGGCCTGAATCTCAGCCGCGCCTGGTGCTGGCGAGGAATTGCGCTCAGCGTGTCGCGAGACGATCCCATTCGCAGGCTCGCCGCGCGGACGGCCGAACGGCATCTTGCCGCCAGCCTCCCCTTCATCGCGGGCCATTACATGGGCGAGCATTGGCTGGCGAGCTTCGCCCTCCTCGCGCTGCGCCCGCCGCCAGGCTAAGGGGATTGGTGCGCGGCTCCGCAATAGGGCGCCAGCGCTACGGCGAGATCGAGCAGCGTTTCGTCCGCTCCGGGCCAGCCGATCAGCGACAGACCGATGGGACAACCATCCAACGTGCCGATGGGAATGGTGATCTGGGGCAGGCCGCCTATTCCGGCGATGGAGGTCAATGCCATGGTCCGGCCGCGGAACGCATCGAGCTCCTTGGGCGTAGCGTCGATTCTCGGCGATATGCAAGCGGCGCTGGGCAGAGCCGCGACTGTCCCCGGTGATATGCGCCTGCGAATGTCTGCGCGGGCGACTGAGAAATTCTTTCGCGCGGACGCGGCGGCGTCCTCCGAAATTGTCGCGGCATAGGCCATGCGTTCGCGGATGCCGGGGCCAAGGTGCGGCTTATGTGCTTCGATCCATGTGCCATAGATGGCCCAGATCTCGCGCCCCTGGATGGTGCGAAAGCAATTGCGCCAATCGTCGAAACCATTGGCCGCGATGATCGCATGCTCCTGCGGCGGAAGTGCCGATGACGCGCGTTCGAGGAATTCGCGCAAGGCACTGGCGAGTGGAGCGTCGGCTTGATCGAGCGCGTCTTGAAGCACGAGCACAAGGGATAGGGGCCGACGCTGCTCGCTCTGAGCTTCGAGCAATACCGCGCCCGTTTTGCGCAAGAGTCCCGCGCTATGCGCAAACCAGCCGACCGTATCGAAACTCGGCGACATCGCCATCGCCCCCGCGGCATCGACACGGCCATGTGTCGGGCGAATGCCGTATATGCCGCAAAACCCGCCGGGAACGCGCACCGAGCCCCCCGTATCGCTGCCCAGCGCGATGTCGCACGCGCCCGCCGCAACCGCCGCCGCCGAACCGCTCGACGAACCGCCGGGGAAGCGTCCGGGCGCGCGAACATTCACCGGCGTGCCGTAATGGGCATTTGCTCCGGTCAGGTTGAAGAAGAATTCATCGCACACGGTCTTGCCGATGATATCGGCGCCGCCCGCAAGCAGGCGTTCGATCGCGGCGGCGTTTCGTCCGGCGGGCGCTTGATCCGCGAGCCACTCAGGGCTGCCGCCCCCGGTCGTTTGGCCGGCGATGTCGTACGTGTCCTTGACTGCGACGGTCAGACCCGCAAGCGGCCCTGAGCCGCTCCCACGAATGGGAGCGGCGATGTCATGCGGCACGAATGCGCTGCTCTTGGCGGAATCGCGGTGAACCGAAGGATTACGCAAGATCGATCGCGTGTTTTTTCAAATCGGCCAGGGCACAATGGCTGAGGGCGCCCTGATGCGTCGCTCGCAACACGACGCGCGGCGCTTTGCCTGCATCAAGGGCCTCCTGCCAGCGCGGTGCGCAGAGGCACCAGCGGTCATCGGGCTTCAACCCGGCGAATCCGAAAGCCGGCATGGGCGTTGAAAGATCATTGCCGGCTGATTTCGAGAACGCCAGGAAGTCGGCCGTCACGACCACGCAGACGGTGTGGCTGCCGAAATCCTCGGCGCTCGTATCGCAGCAGCCGTTGCGGAAAAATCCCGTCATCGGGCGGATGGAACAGATCTCCAACTTGCCGCCAAGCACATTCAACGACGGTAGAGGTCTTCCCGGCCGGTTGCCGTCCTGGCCATCGTCATGCAGCGGCATGCATCAATCCCCAATTGCGCCAAGCTTTGGCGCAGCATAGCGAAGGCACCGAAACCTGCAAATTTGGCGCTTTCCAAAACTGTGAACGGCCGCATTCTTGATGAGGCCATCGGGGAGGACTATGTTTCGTAGGCCGCATGTTCTTTCGGGCCATTCTCGGGATAGGCCATCTCGGTTGAAAGGCCAGCGAAGATTTCGCGGCACAGGTGTAACCTAACGCGAAAGGATGCGCGCATGGAGATTCCACCGGGCCAGAGTAAAGGGCCTCGCCAAGTCGCGAGGCCACGGCTTGCCGGCGCTGCAGCGCATATCCCGATCGGGACGACCCAAGCCGCCAACCAAAATCTATTCGCATGAACCGCGACGCCCTTCACGGGCGTCGCCTTTAGAAAGTCCGCTCTCGGAGCGGATGGGTAAAACCCAAGAGAGCCCCGGACTCGATTACGAGCCGGGGCTCTTCATTTGTGCCCAGGGTGCCCCGCGCCTATCCTCCGCGATGCCCAGAGGCTAATTTATGCCGGGCGCGAGGGATGAGATCGGCGGTTCGCGCCGCACATTCATAGGGGCAGCCATGAGGAAAAGCTTTGGGGCCGTGATGGCTTTCTTCCTGGCGTTCGTTCCCATCGGGGGGCCATGGCGCAGACACAGACTCTCGAGCAGAAAATCCGGACCCTGCTCGATGATTCCAAATCTCCCTATGTATCGCTCGCCGAACCCGATTTCCGCGCGCTCGGCGCGGGCTTCGATCTGCCGGACGGTGGGCGATCGGTCACCGCGCTGGCCGAAAAAGCGCCCGCCGGCGCATTCGATCCGCGCGATGTGGCAAAGCTTCCCGCTCAGCAGCTCGGCTACAAGGCCGACTGGGTGGTCGAGCGTTTTGCCCGCTACAATCTCGATTGGGACATCACGGGATTGCGTCTGACGAGCCTTGATCCGGAGGCGAAAAACTATCCCTGGTTCATCATCATGAATGGCGGCGCGGCCAATTTCTACGAGTTCTTCGTCGATCTGAAGAACCGTCCCGGCTGGGCGCAATATCTCGCGCAGAAGCTCAACGTCATGATCGTCACCATTCCGGGGAATTTTAAATATGGCGGTTGGGAACAACCCATAGCCGATGTGAAGCGGCAGCCCGCTTATCTGCTGGATCGTGAATTGCCGCTTGCCGAATCGGAGGTGCGCAACGCCATCTACACCAACAGTCTCATCATGCAGGGCCTGAAAGCGCTGGTGAGCAAGAACACCAGCGGCGATATTCTCCTCATCGGCCATTCCACATCCGGCGAGCTCTCGATGCTCGCTTATCAAGATCCGGACCTGCGCGCGCGTCTCAAGGGGCGCTATCTCGGCTGGGGCAGCGGCGGGCCGGCCCGCTTGGAGCTCTTGCGCACAGTGAGGGGCAAAGATGTGCCAAACCGGGGCGGCGCGTCGGGGCCGGGCGGAAAGGTTTCGCTCACCATATTGGAGCGGCGCGATCCTGCCAGCTATTCGCGCGGCTATAGCGGCTTTCTCAATCCGCTCTATGAGCCCGGCATGTCGCATCTTCAGATCGCCGAGCGCTGGCTCGCCGCGGAGGGCCGCCGGCGGCCCAATTTCAAGCAGCAGCTCCAGAACCTCGAACATGGCGCGGAACTGGGCGAGAAAGCCTGGGTCGAGACGGAGATCGAATCCGTCCTTAAACGAACGGGCAATCCATGGGGTATCCCAGTCGAAGATGTCGAAAAGGACCTGTATGTCACCAATTTCACGCGCATGGATGGCTTTCAGCGAATGGTTTGGACCACGGCCCATTTCGACCGCAATCACTGGAACCCCGAAGAACCCATGAAGAGCATCGAGGTGTTCGTCGCCAACGAGTACCGGGCAAAGAATCCGAACGCCCAAATTCGGCTCATCAATTGGGACCCGCCGATGACCCATTACGGCCATCTGGAGCTGCCACGGCAATTGGCTGCCGCGCATTTCAGCGTGGTTCGCTGGCTTGTCAGACCCTAGGGGAGCCCGCCTCATCCCCGGTGTACGCTAGCGGACAGTCCAGACGCCGGGTGAAATTCACCTCCCGCTAAGGGTTTCTGTGCGATTTTGCCGTAATCAAGGACGGCAAGGATGATTGAACCGGCCCGCCTTTTGGCTTTCGCGTTTGCCGGTGCCGATCTCCTCTTCGAGGTGGACCGCGCGGGTACCGTTCTTTTTGCCACGGGCGCGATCACAGGTTTCTCCGACAGTTCCGAGTTGACGGGCAAACCCGCCGCCGAGCTGTTCCGCGAAAACGAAAGGGCGCGCTTCACAATCATCGTGCGCGGACTCTCTGCGGGAGAGCGCGTCGGTCCGCTGACCATAACCCTGGCGTCCGGCGACAAAGCCACGCTCTCCCTGTGCTACCTGCCGCAAAACAACCGCATCTCCTGCGCGCTGGCCAGGCGCGGCAACCGCGCCGCGATTGCCGGCATCGATGCAGAGACGGGCCTGGTGGATCGCGGCACCTTCCTCGCGGCCGCCGGCGACAAGATTGGCGGCGCAATGGCGCTGGTGAACGTCGCCAATCTCAATGAAATCTGCGCCAGTCTTTCGCCCGAGGCTGCCGCGAATTTGATGGCGGCCATCGGCACGAATTTGCAAACCATGGAGGGCGGGGTCGCGGCACGTGTGTCGGCGACGGGCTTCGGCGTCGTCACAGAGACTCTCAATGCCGCGGGCAAGCTTGCCGACCGCATCCAAAGTCCCGCGCGCGAGCGCGGGATCGATAATCTCGAGATGGAACAGGTTCTGTTATCGCTCAAGGGGCGCAATCTCACGCCCGAGCAGAACATCCTTGCGTTGCGCCACGTGATCGAGCGATTTGCCCAAGGCAAGCACAAGACCCTGCCGGGCACCGACTTGGCGCAGATTTTCGAAACGATGATGGACGAAACCGTTGCGCGGGCGCAGCTCTTCTGCGCCACCGTTGCCGAGGGAAGCTTCGATCTCGTATTCGAACCTATTGTCGATTTGAAAACCGGTGCCGTCGCGCATTACGAAGCCTTGACGCGCTTTCGCTCGGGTCACAGCCCCGCGGAGACGATCCGCTTTGCCGAAGATCTCGAATTGGCTGATTCCTTCGATCTCGCTTTGATCATGAAGGCCTTCAATCTCCTGGAGGAAGGCTCCGCAGGCGCGCGAATAGCCATAAATGTCTCGGCGCGGAGCATCTCCGATCCGTCGTCGTTTTCACTTTTGTCGGCGCTTCTGTTGCGCAGAAGCGCGCTGGCCAAACGCGTCTTGATCGAAGTGACAGAAACGGTGGAGCTGCCGGATCTCGTGGCGGCAGATCGCGCCATTCAGACCTTGCGGAAAATGGGATACCGCGTCGGTATCGACGATTTCGGCGCGGGCGCCGCCACACTGCAATATCTGCACGGGCTGACCGTGGATTTCGTAAAGGTGGACGGCGGACTGATCGACAAGCTCGGAAAATCCGCTCGCGAAGATGCGCTCGTGCGAAGCGTGCTCGCCAGCTGCGGCGAGCTCGGCGTCGAAACCATTGCAGAGTGGATCGACAGCCCGGAGAAGCTGAAACGCTGCAGCGCATTCGGCTTTCAGTTCGGCCAGGGACGCCATTTTGGCGCCGCGTTGAATGCCCTACCCCCGGCCGCAAACCCACTACAGCGGCGCCACGTCAGGAACTGAATCCGGCTGCTAGCTCTTTTTAAGAATGCGAATCAATGCCTTGTTTCCTGACGCCAATCTGAATGGCCCATTCAGAGGTGGTTCAAACCCATTGCGTCATAGTCGCATCGTAGGGACGAGAAACCCTTCGATGGAGACACAGATGAGAACTCTCACGAAAACGATTTTTGGCATAGCGATGCTGGCGGGAAGCGCCCTGGCCGTTGCGACGCCCGCCAATGCCCAGTCGAGCTTCGGCGTCTATTTCGGGAATCCTGTCGGCCCGCGCTATGTGGACAGAGACGATTATCGCGGCGGCTTTTGGCGCTGGGATCCGTACCTGCATCGTCAGGTCTGGATTCCCGCACGGGATTTCTACCGCGGACGTGGGTGGGATCGTGACGACCGGCACTTTGACCGCGACGATCACCGTGGTTTGGATCGCGGATTTCGCGGCCGCTGAGCCCCTCCACGTCGATATGGCCCCGGGTTTCCCGGGGCCATTATCGTCCGCTTACGGCAGGATCAGACCGACTGGGCCGCCTTGCGCCGGCGCAAAATCAACAGGACAGCGAGGCCTCCCAGAAATAGGGCCAGCGTGCCCGGCTCGGGGACGGTGATGGTCAGCGCCGTGAAGATGACATTGTCCAGCCCCGCATAATTGTTCCCGAGTGGCGTGCCGTTGAGGAAGGCGATGGTGATGAAGTTTGTCGGCGCGCTGAAATCATAGATGAATTGCATCCAGCTGATGTTTTCGGCCGTGTCGTTCGGATTGGTCAGCGTCTCGATCTCGATCCCATTGATGTAAAGGACCACTGAGGCCGGGCCGGCATAACCCGGGGCCTGATCATATTGATGCCCGACGAAGAAGGAGAGCTGGTAAGGATTTCCTGCAATTGTCGTGACGCTCTGTTTGATTCCGTTGGTGAGGCCTTGGTTGCCTTCGCCGGTCAGGTCGAGGGATTGGAACCCATGCACGGGATAGAAATGAAGGGTGGCGTTGTTCCCGCTATTGTCGGGTTCGGTGTAATTGCTCCCGAGCGACATCACGACGGCAGCACCGGGCGCGCCGCCATTGCCGACAACGGTCCAGCCGGCGATATCGTCTCCGACGCTGAAGCCAAGGCAATTGAAATAAGGACCGCAGGCTGACGTTCCGGGCACAATCGGGTCTTCAAAACTTCCGTTCACCAAGAGGTTGGCCCGAGCGGGCGCGACCGCAAGACAAACCCCGAACAAACCAACG
>JAXDMY010000182.1:0-16118 GCA_034665805.1 Alphaproteobacteria bacterium | reverse complement strand
AAATTCCAGGGCGCACCTTGCGGAAGAACCTTGGTCATAACCTTGCCCCCACGCTCCACCATCCCGAAAACAACGCTCTTGTTTGTCTTGTCTCCCGACACGCCACGCTTCACACCGCCCAAATAGGTCTCATCGGCTTCCACGTGTCCCTGGAGCGCGTCATCGCCATCAATCCTGGCCATGTAGTCTCGGATCAGATGCGCCATACGGAACGCCGTGGGGTAGCTCACGCCAAGCTGGCGTTGCAGTTCCTTGGCCGGAACGCCGTGGCGCGTCGTGGTGAACAGGTACATCGCATAAAACCACTTGGCCAAAGGCGTGTGCGTATCCTTGAAAATCGTCCCTTCCATCGGGTGGACATGATGGCCGCAATTGCAGGTGTACGCGGGGTGCTTCGCCAGCTTCCGAAACTTGCCGATTTCTCCGCATTTCGGGCAGCCAAAGTCGTCCCCAAACCGCAGCTTCATAAGGTGGTCAAGGCAGGCTTCATCGGTCGGAAAGCGCTTGAAAAAGTCTTGAATTGTGAGGGTATTGGCCATGGATAGCTCCTATGACAAAGCATAGCCCAGGCCGTAGCATATGTCAACTTTATAATCGCGAAGATCGCTGGCCCCCTTAAATGTTCTTGCTTTGTTCTTATAGTCATTTATGCTCTCGACATGACCCGAGTGCTCACCGCAGCTGCCGACCCGCGCCTGCTGAAAGGCCGAGGAGCGCGATCAAACGATTCCAGCCGCTATGACAGCGAGCGCCGGGTCGGTTTCGATGACGGCTGGAGCCGCGACGATGAACCGCCGCCGCCGATTCGGACCGAAGTTCAGCGCGACGTGACGCGAACCATCATCGCGCGTAACACCTCGCCTGACATCTCGTTCAATCAGTCGATCAACCCCTATCGTGGCTGCGAGCATGGCTGCATCTATTGTTTCGCGCGCCCGACCCACGCCTATCTCGGCTTCTCTCCCGGGATCGACTTCGAAAGCAAGCTGCTGGTCAAACCCGATGCCGCCAAGCTTCTCGAAGCGGAACTGCGAAAGCCGTCTTATCAGCCTCAGGTGATCGCCATGGGGACGAATACCGATCCTTATCAGCCGATCGAACGCGAATGGCGCGTGACGCGCTCCATTCTCCAGGTGCTTGCGGAATTCAAAAATCCCGTCGCCATCGTTACGAAATCGGCGCTGATCGCACGCGACATCGACATCTTGGCGCCCATGGCCGCCGAGGGCCTCGCGAAAGTCGCGCTCTCGATCACCACGCTCGACCGCAAGCTCGCGCGCATCATGGAACCACGCGCCGCCACGCCGGAGCGGCGCTTGGATACGCTTCGGGCGCTGGCGGGAGCAGGCATTCCCACCGGTGTGATGACCGCGCCCATCATTCCGGCGCTCAATGATGAAGAAATGGAATCCATCCTTGCCGCAGCGGCGGAGGCCGGCGCCGTTCAAGCGGGCTACACGCTTTTGCGTCTGCCGCTCGAGATCAAGGATCTGTTTCGCGAATGGCTCGAAGCGCAGGTACCCGACAGAGCCAAGCACGTGATGTCGCTGGTACGCTCCATGCGCGGCGGCAAGGATTACGATTCCAACTGGGCGACACGGATGACCGGCACGGGCCCCTATGCAAATCTCATCGCGCAACGTTTTGGCATCGCGACCCGCCGCCTTGGCCTCAACGCCCGGCGCGCGCCGTTGGATGCGTCCAAATTCCGCCGCCCGCCACGCAGCGGCGATCAGCTCGCGCTCGCACTCTGAGGCGCTTTGTCCGGATAACGGGAGTTACGAGAAAACGATTCGCCCTAGTGTGGTGTATTTGAAGTTCCTAAGATCAGCATGGCATCCGCGTTTAGGAACTTCAAATTCGAGGACCACACTAGAATCAATAGATTGCTAGTGTGGCTTTGAACCCGAAATTTCGCTCGGGGTGTTGCTCCAGGTATGGCGAATTTCGGATTCGCCACACTAGCGGTCCCCGCGCGGCTTGATGTGAGCAAGTGCAATTCCGTTTCCGTCCTCTCGCGAGTCCGCGCTATGACTCGGCAGAGAGAATCGCCGGGCGGCCTCATCCCGAGGAGCGCCGGCAGGCGTGTATCGACGGGCGATGCCGCATTACATCTTCGAAGCACGCGCGCTGAAGTCCGTCGATGGTCCCATCGCCGGCGTCGACGAAGCCGGGCGCGGCCCCTTGGCGGGGCCGGTGGTGGCGGCGGCAGTCATCCTTGACCGCAAGCGAATTCCCAAGGGGCTGAACGATTCCAAGCAGATGACTCCGCAAGGCCGTGAAGAGGCCTTCGCGCGCATCATGGAATGCGCCGTGGTCGGCGTGGGCGATGCCAGCGTGGATGAGATCGATCTGGTCAACATCCGCCAAGCGACGCATCTGGCGATGGCACGGGCGGTGCGTGCGCTCAGCCTCGCGGCAAATTTCGCGCTAGTCGACGGCAATGACGCGCCAGCCCTACCCTGCCGTTGCGATACGCTGATAGACGGCGATGCGAAGTCGGTCTCCATCGCCGCGGCTTCCATCATCGCCAAGGTCACGCGCGACCGGCTGATGCGCGCGCTGCACGAGGAATTTCCCGGTTATGGCTGGTTCACCAACAAGGGTTACGGCACCGAGGAGCATCTCTTCGCGCTAAACCGGCTTGGTCCCTGCAGGCATCATCGGCGAAGTTTTGCCCCCGTCTACCAGATGTTGCGTGCTGTGAATCATGCGGATTCATTTTTAACTGCTTGATTCAATTATTCGATTGACCCACAGACTCCGGTGAATCATGCTCCGCGCCCTGTGCATATTTCGCGGGCGGGGGCATGGTCGGTAGAAAATCGGACGGATTCGAATCGGAGCGAATCATCCAGGGCGATTGCATCGCCGCGATGAACGCGCTTCCGGCGGGCGTGGCCGATCTCGTCTTTGCCGACCCGCCCTACAATCTGCAGCTCGAGGGGGAACTCCGCCGGCCCAACAATTCACTGGTCGATGCGGTCGATGACGGCTGGGACCAGTTTGCCAGCCTGGGCGATTACGACCGCTTTACCCGCGGCTGGCTTACGGCGGCGCGGCATGCGCTGAAAGACAATGGCGCGCTCTGGGTCATCGGCTCCTATCACAATATCTTCCGGGTCGGCGCCATCATGCAGGATCTCGGCTTCTGGATCCTCAACGATGTGATCTGGCGCAAAGTGAACCCGATGCCGAATTTCCGCGGCCGGCGCTTCACCAACGCGCATGAGACGCTGATCTGGGCGGCCAAATCGCGCGAGCAGAAAAGCTACACCTTCAATTACGAGGCGATGAAGGCACTCAATGACGAACTGCAGATGCGCTCGGACTGGAACCTGCCGATCTGCTCGGGCGGCGAGCGCCTGAAGGACGACACAGGCGCCAAAGCCCACTCGACCCAGAAGCCGGAAAGCCTGCTTCATCGCGTGATCCTGGCCTCGACCAATCCGGGCGATGTCGTGCTCGATCCCTTCTTCGGTTCGGGCACAACGGGCGCGGTGGCCAAGCGCCTTGCACGGCGCTTCATCGGCATCGAGCGCGAGGCGGCCTATGTGGCGCTGGCGCGCGCGCGGATCGCCGCGGTTGAACCCGCAGGGGACGACGCCATCGCGGTGACGCGCTCCAAAAGGTCCGAGCCGCGGATTCCCTTCGGCACACTGGTGGAGCGTGGCTTATTGAAGCCGGGCGCGGTGCTGACGGGCGCGGGCGGCCGTCATCACGCCAAGGTGCGCGCCGACGGCACGCTGGTCTGTGCCGATGCCAGCGGCTCGATCCATCGCATCGCCGCCCATGTGCAAGGTTTGGATGCGTGCAATGGCTGGACCTTCTGGCACTATCAGCACAAGGGCGCGCTGATCCCGATCGATATCCTGCGTCAGCAGGTCCGCGCCGAGCTCAATTGAGCGAGCAGCGGAGCGTCGGCGTCCAGTGTGGCGAAGACGAAATTCGCCGTACTTTGGTGCAAGGCGGTGAGCGAATTTCGGATTCAAAGCCACACTGGCAATCTATTGATTCTCGTGTGGTTCTCGAATTTGAAGTTCCTAATTGCGGATGCCAAATTGATATGAGGAACTTCAAATTCACCACACGAGCGCGTGGTCGATCAGTTTTCGCATCACCGTCGGAAGCGCCGCGCGGCTGATTTCCGCCGCCGTTAGCCAGATGCCCTCGCCATTGGGACGGGCGCGGAAACGGCCGACATAGACCTCTATTTCCAGCTCGAAATGGGTGAAGCCGTGGCGCACGATTCCGGGCTTCTTGCGCCAATGTCCGGCGAAGGGCGCTTCGGTCAGCGCGATTCTGCGGTCCGGAAATGCACTGCCCCACGCGCCGAGGGGTGGTTGCAGCATGCCGCCCAGCAATCCGTTCTCCGGCCGCCGCACCAGATACACCGCGCCATTGCCATCCATGGCCACGAAAGCGGCCCCGCGTTTCAAGGGACGCGCGCGTTTTGCAGCCCTGACGGGAAGTCTCTCCGCGATGCCCTGACGCCGAGCCTCGCAGTCTGGGGCGAGCGGGCATTCCCCACACAAGGGCCGCCGCGGCAGACATATGGCCGAGCCCAAATCCATCAAGCCTTGCGCGAAATCACCTGGGCGGTCCTTCGGGACGAGCGGCTCGGTCAGCAAGGCAAGCTTTGCCTTTGCCTGGGGCAGCTTCTCTTCAACGGCAAAGAGTCTCGCCATCACGCGGGCGGCGTTGGCATCCATTGCCGGCACGCATTCGCCGAACGCGATCGCGGCAATCGCGCCCGCGGTATAGACGCCAATCCCGGGAAGCTTGCGCAGCGCGGCGGAGTTGCCTGGGAAGACGCCGCCAAACTCCCTCGTCACCATCTGTGCGGCGCGATGGAGATTGCGCGCCCGCGAGTAATAGCCAAGGCCCGCCCATGCGGACAGCACATCATCCTGCGAGGCGGCGGCAAGCCCGCCCACATCGGGCCAGCGGGCAAGAAAGCTGCGGTAATAGGGGGCGACGGCCGCGACCGTCGTCTGCTGCAGCATGATTTCCGAGAGCCAGACGCGGTAAGGATCGCTCGCCTGCCCCGGCTTGGCGCGCCAGGGAAGATCGCGCCTATGCACATCATACCAGGCCAGCAGCGCACCCGTGACCCTCGCCAGGCGAGGCGCGCGTCGTCTATGCTGCATGGCCTTCAGGACCCTCATGCATGAGCCAAAGCGCGAAACGAAAGACGGCGCAAGGGACTTACGGGACGGTTCCCCGCTACGGCTGGGCGCGCGCGGCGGGTGGGAGCGTGCTTGGCGAAGCGAAGGGTATTTTTGCCCGCGCCGGCTTTACCGATGCCACGCTCCTTCTCCGCTGGTCCGAGATCGTGGGCCCTCACATCGCCCGCATCGCACTCCCCCAAAGATGGCAAGACGGGCCCGACGGCGCGGTGCTTACGCTGAAATGCGAACCGGGCTCCACGGTGCTGCTCCAGCATCAGACACGGATGTTGATCGAACGGCTCAACACCTATGTGGGAGGCGGGCGCATCATCAGGCTGAAGCTGGTGCCGGGGTACGTGACACCGAGGGCGGATCCCCCCGGGCATCCCCAGCCGGAGGCCGAAGCCGGCGTGGAATCCCTGTCTTTGGGCGAAGCGCTTGCCCGCCTGGCCCACCTGCGGGCTAGCCTTCCAAGCAAGCGCGGCAAGCGCACGGATTGAACCCGGCGCAACCCTCTGCCACAACTCGCTCCGGAGTTCCGCGGAGCCAAGTCTCATGAACAAGCAATACACCTATGCCGCCGTGGCCGGCGTTCTGATCATCGGTGCGGGGTTGGGGGCCTATGCCTATTTCGGCGGCTCTGGGAGCCCAATCGCGCTTGTGACCGGCAGCCAGAATGTCGAGATCAAACCCACCGACATGGTGCATGGCTCCGCCACCGCGCCGGTCACTTTCGTCGAATACGCCTCGATGACCTGCCCGCATTGCGCGGCCTTCCAAAAGGACGTCATCCCCAAGCTGAACAAGGATTACGTCGATACCGGCAAGGTGAAGGTCATTTTCCGCGAATATCCTCTCGACGGCGCGGCCCGCATGGCCTCCGCGGTCGCACGCTGCCTGTCTGGGGATCAATATTTTTCCTTCATTGATCTTCTGTTCAAGAATCAGATGAACTGGATCAAGGATTTCGACAACAACAACCAGCTGACGAAAGAGGACATACTCGAAGGGCTCAGCCAGATGGGACGCTTTGCGGGGCTCTCGCGCGAGAAAGTTCAGTCCTGCGCCGACGACCCGAAGAATCTTGCGCTGGTGGACGCGAATTGGATGGAAGGTCAGACCAAATACAATGTGAATTCGACTCCCACCTTCCTCATCAACGGCACTCCCCATGCGGGCGAGATTCCCTATGACGAGCTACAGAAAATTCTCGACCCCTTGGTGAAGAAGTAGACGCCCGACGGCGGGTGCAACAGGAAAGAAACATTGAAGTTCACCCGTCTTAGACTCAGCGGTTTTAAATCCTTCGTCGACCCGACCGAACTCTTCATCGAGCCGGGGTTGACCGGCATTGTCGGGCCCAATGGCTGCGGCAAATCCAATCTGCTGGAAGCCCTTCGCTGGGTGATGGGCGAAAACCGCCCGACCTCGATGCGGGGCGCGGGAATGGACGACGTCATCTTCGGCGGCACCGGTTCGCGTCCGATGCGCAACAATGCCGAGGTGACGCTCTTCATCGACAATGCCGACCGCAGCGCGCCTTCGCCCTACAATGAATCCGAATCGGTGGAGATCACGCGGCGGATCGAGCGCGACGCGGGTTCGGCCTACCGCATCAATGGCCGCGAAGTGCGTCAGCGCGACGTGCAGATCTTCTTTGCCGATGCTTCTTCCGGTTCGGCATCGCCCGCTCTCGTGCGCCAAGGCCAGATCGCTGTCCTGATCAATCAGAAGCCGCTCGCGCGCCGCGCCATTCTCGAAGAGGCCGCCGGTATTTCCGGCCTGCACCAGCGCCGCCATGAGGCGGAGCTGCGCCTGAAGGCCGCCGAAACCAATCTCGGCCGCTTGACCGACATCATCGCGGAGGTCGACGGCCAATTGCAGGGTCTGCGGCGCCAAGCCCGCCAGGCATCGCGCTATCGCAATTTGTCGGGTTTGATTCACAAGGCCGAGGCGCTTCAGTTCCTGCTCCGCTGGCGCGATTTCGAAAACTCATCGCAGAGCGCCGCCGAAGCCTTGACCCTCGCCTCCACTGCGGTTGCAGAACGCACCGAGCATGCCGCGCAGATTTCGACCCGTCAGGCAAAAGCCGCGGCCGAGATGTCGCCGTTGCGAGAGGTCGAAGCGGTGAAGGGCGCCGCGCTGCAGCGGCTCCTGCACGAACGCAACAGTCTGGATGCGGAAGAGGCCAGGGCCCGCGAGGATGCGCAGCGCTTGCGCCAGCGCCTTTCCGTTTCGGAGCAGGATCAGCTGCGCGAACGCAGCTTGGATGAGGACGCTCGTACCGCCCTTGCCGCTGTTGAAAGCGAGTCGCGCGAGCTCGCAGCGGCGAATGCGACGGCGGCGGATAACCTGGCCGAGGCCGAAGAGAAGGTGCAGGCGCTGACGGCCGTGCTCGCGACGCGCGAACGCGACCTGGAGCGGCTGACCGCCGAGCTCGCGGACCTCAATGCGGTGCGCGCGAGCTACGAACGCGCGCGCGCCGACGGCGCCGAACAGGCGAACCGAACCGAAGCGGATCGCAATTCGTTGCAGCCGCGCGTCGAGGCGGTGGAAGTCGAAATTCTGCAAGTCGCCGATGTCGGTGCGGCCGAGGCTCTTGTCGAGGCGGCGCGGACCGAAGCCGCCCAAGCTCGTATAAAGTTGGATTCGGCCGAGTCCCTCCTTGCCGCGGCGTCTCTCGCGGAAAGTCAGGCCCGTATCCCGCTCGACGAGGCCGAGCATGATTTCCAACGCCTGGACGCGGAAACGCGGGCTTTGGCAAATCTGCTGCGGCCCACGGGTGGCGATCTTTGGCCGCCCTTGATCGATTCGCTGAAGGTTGAACCGGGATATGAATCGGCGCTGGCCGCGGCCTTGGGCGATGATCTTGACGCGCCGCTGGACGAAGCAGCGCCGCAGCATTGGCGCGATCTCGGTGCGCCGGACGATGCGCCGCCGCTGCCGGCGGGCTCGGCGCTCGCGCGTTTTGTCGAGGCACCCACCGCTCTTGCCCGGCGTCTGGCGTTTACCGGCGTGGTCACGGCCGATGAGGGGCGCGCGGCGCAAAAACATCTGCGTCCGGGCCAGAGGCTGGTCACGCAACAGGGCGACCTCTGGCGTTGGGACGGGTTCTCCGTTTCCGCCGACGCGCCGAGCCAGGCGGCGATACGTCTGGAACAGCGCAACCGTTTGCATGCGCTGGAACAGGAATTCGCCGGCGCCAAGACCAAACGCGCCGCGGCCCAGGCCGTCTACGCAGCGGCGCAGAACGAAGCGGCCGCTGCCAATGAATCCGTACGCGCGGCATCGCGCAGTTCACGCGAAGCCGAAGCGGCGCTGATTCGTGCCCAGGACGCTTCTGCCAGGGCGGCCCGTGTCGCAGCCGAACGCACGGCGAAGTTTGCGACGCTCCAAGCCGAACTGAAGGGGCTCGAGCAGATTCGCGAGAATGCGCGCCGCGCGGCGCAAGCCGCCGAGCAAGCTCTGGCCGCTTTGCCCGATGGCGATGCGCTCACTGCCACGCTTGCCGGCGCGCGCCATTCCGCCGCCGAAGCGCGCGATTCCGCCGGCGAGGCCCGCACGGTGCTGGAAACCATGCGACGCGAAGCGCTTCAGCGCAGCGCGCGCCTTGCGGCCATCGCCGAAGAAAACATACGTTGGGCTTCGCGCCGCGATGCGGCGATCCGGCAGATCGAGTCGCTGGGCGAGCGCATCGCGGAAATGAACGCGGAGCTTGCGCTCCTGGAAGCGGCCCCGGTATCCATCGCCACGCGCCGTCACGCATTGATGGACACCATCGACACCGCCGAGACCGCGCGCAAGCAGGCGGCCGATGCGCGCGCCGCCGCCGAGACCGAGCTGAGCGACGCGGACAGACTTGCCAAAGCGGCCAGTCACGCATTGAGCGAGGCACGCGAAGAACGCGCTGGCTGCGAGGCGCGGGCCCAATCGGCCGCCGACCGGCTCTCGGAACTCGCCCGGCGCATCCGCGACGAATTGGATACCTCGCCCGGCGAACTCGCGGCGCGCGCCGAACTCAAAGAGGGCGCCGAGCTGCCCCCGCTCGATCAGGCCGAGAAGCGCGTCGAAAAACTCAAAGCCGAGCGTGAGCAATTGGGCGGCGTAAATCTGCGTGCTGAAGAAGAGGCGCAGGAGCACGAACAGCGCATGCAGGCTCTTTCCGCGGACCGGGCGGATCTCGATGGCGCGATCCAACGTCTGCGCCGCGGCATTCAGAGCCTGAACAAGGAGGGCCGCGATCGCCTGCTGGCGTCGTTCGATTCCGTGAATGCGAATTTCGAGCGCCTGTTCAAGGAGTTGTTCCAAGGCGGCGAAGCACGCCTTACCTTCACCGAATCCGAAGATCCGCTGGAAGCGGGCCTGGAAATCCTTGCCAAACCGCCGGGGAAAAAACTGACGACGCTTTCGCTGCTATCGGGCGGCGAGCAGGCGCTGACTGCCATCGCGCTGATCTTTGCCGTGTTCCTGGTCAATCCCGCTCCGATCTGCGTGCTCGACGAAGTCGACGCGCCACTCGATGACGCCAATGTGGATCGCTTCTGCCGGCTGCTGGACGAGATGACGCGCCTTGCCGACACGCGTTATCTCATCATCACCCATCACGCGCTCTCCATGTCGCGCATGAACCGGCTGTTCGGCGTGACCATGGCCGAGCGCGGCGTCAGCCAGCTCGTTTCGGTCTCGCTCGCCGAAGCCGAACGCGTCATCGCCGCGGAATAGCCCTCCTCCGCTCGCTGGGGATTACTCAACGACGTCAACTGAATCGATCCGCCGGGATTGAGGCCGCTGGGCACGTGAGCCCGCTCCGGATCAGGGCAAATCACTTGCCCATCGTCATTTGGCCAACGGATCGGGACGCAATTGGAAATGAATTGCAAGAGGCTTGGTGCCCTTGCCGCCTTCGATCAGCCATGGCGTGCGGTCCCCATTCGCCATCCACAGACCACGGCCTTTCCAGCCGCCATTGGGATCGTCGATACGTCCGTCGAAGCCCTTGGCGTAGACGCCAAGCGGATAGGGAACGCGCAGCACGACCATCTTGCCGCCGGAATAGGCGATGATGCCGTCATTGAGATTGCCGGTGGACATCGGCACGTCGTTGCCGAGGCCGAATGTGTTGTGCTGGTCGACCCAGGAATAATAGCTCGCCTCTGCGCTGTTTGGACCGATGCCTTCGAAGCCGGGCCCCGGATATTGATGAAGGGTCCAGCCTTCCGGACAATGATCGCCGGTCGCCTTTGGGCCGTTCAGTGGGGCCTTGCACTTCTTGCGGTCGAATTCTCCAAGATGGCCGCTCGCGAGCGACACCCAGACAACGCCCTTGCTGTCGATGTCCGCGCCGCGCACGCCAAAGCCGGGCGCAGGCACATTGTAGATTTCGGCAAGCGCCGTTTCGCTCGGATTCGATCCGGGCTCGATCCTGACGATCGAGCCCGGATTGCCGCGGAAGGACCCCCAGATCGAACCGTCGACAGGATTTGGCATGACCGCATAAAAGCCCGCAACAATCCGCTTATCCTTTGTCGGATCGACGGGCTGGTTCGGTTCGACCCAGCCGGCATCGCGTTTGCCGTTCCCATTGGTATCGAGAATGAGCGGAGTCCACCCCTGAGACTTCGCCGCATCGCCCGTCTGGTCATACATCTTGGTGTTGAGCCAACCCACCACTGGTCCACCGCCGCTGGCCCACAGCGTATCGTTAGCGTCATAGCCAAATTGCAGATGATGCGTGCCAAAGCAGGTATCGATGAATTTGTATTCCTGTGTCTTGGGATTGTAGACGGTGATCGAGCGCACGTTGCGAGCGATCGGGAACACCTTGGCCGACGGATGATCGGAGCCCGCCTTGCAGAAGTCGGGATTGTCCGGCTTGCGGAACGTCGCGGCGAGCCACACGCGCCCGTCGCGGCCGATCATGGAATTGTGGTTGTTGACGCGCGTGTCCCAAATCATCTCATCGCCCCAATAATTGGACGGTAGAAGCGCCTTGTCGCCTGCGACATGTCCTGGACCCAGCGCATAGGGCGCATCCTTGTCGCGCACCGGCATCCTGAAGACGGTCGCGGTATTCTTGACCGGATCGAGAATGGGCATGTCGTTCGAGCTGTATTCGGGCTGACCGTACAGCGGACCGTTCGCATTGACGGTGGGATAACGCCGATCCGTTGAAATCAGATCGTGCAGATACTGCTTCTCGTTCATCCAGTCGCGAAGCGTCACGACGATGTTGCGCTCCACCCCTTGCGGGCGCGACGGCTTGTTCTTGGGAATCTCGCCCTTCTCCACCCGCTGCGACCAATCGCCAAGATATTTGAAGGCGGCGCCACCAAGATCTCCGGCACCGACTTGGATCATGGGCATACCGCCTTGACCGGATTGAATTCGGCGCAGCCACGCGTCGGCATGACTCCCGGCTTGCTCATCAAGAAACTTCTTCGGAATGGTGCGGGTCGCGAGCTGACCGAGCTGATGACAGCCGACGCAGCCATTGCTCTTCATGCTGTTGAGGTAGCCTTGCTGCGTCAGGCGTGCCGGAATATTCGGATCTTTGCCCCCGAAGAGCTCTTTGCCGGGGATCTTCATCATCGAATACCAGTAGATCGCCGGATAATAGCGTGCGGCGGCGGCCTCATCGGGCGCGGGCTTTGCGGCGATATTCACGATCTTGCCAGGTGTGGTCGTGGTCTTGTCGGAATCGATCAAGCCATAGCCCCGCGCCCACACCTGATAATTCCCCTGCGGCAGGTCCGGCACGACGAAGCGGCCCTGATCGTCAGTGACCACGATCTTGATGAAGCGAACCGGCAGATCGCGCGTTTCGGCGATCACCCAGACGCCGGCTTCCGGCTGGCCACCGGGGTTGCGTACCACGCCACCGATGTCGTCATTGTCGATGGCAACGCGGTCCGCGGCGGGCGCGGCGGGCGCCCGAGCCGGCGCCATGCCAACAATACCGGCCAAGGTCAGGGCTATGCTGCCCAGCCATTTGCCTCGAATCATTCTCATGGTATCGCTCCTATTTGGCCGCTTCGGTCGCTGACGGATGATAGGAACCCGCCGTAATTCTCACAAGGCAGGAGTGCGGTTTCGAGCCCTGCTCTAGCTTTCGTGAGAGACATCAGCGGGAAGAATTCGGGGCGGTTATTAGAACAGTTTGTCGAGCAGATGCTGGAAGGCGGTCAGCACGTCGTCGTGTTCTTCTTTCGGCGCCGGTGGCTTGGGCGGCTCGGGAATGTCTTCTTCCCCTGGCGGTTCCTCGGTCCCGAACAGTGTCATCCCAATGAGCGGCTTGGCCGGTAGCCCGCGCTCCGCATCGGACATGAAGGCCTTGAAGACGCGCGCCGGCAGCCCGCCGCCTGTGGCGGTTTTCATCGAGGCGCCATTGTCGTTGCCGATCCACACGCAAGTGACATATTCGGCCGAGAAGCCGACGAACCAGGCGTCGCGATAATCCTGGGAGGTGCCGGTCTTGCCCGCGACGGGCCGGTCGGAAAGCGCGGCCGCCTTGCCGGTTCCATCCTTCACCGTTCCCATCATCATCTCGGTCATGTCCGCGTCATGCTCCGGGCTCATCACGCGCCCGAGCCCCGGCTCCCGGCGCTGGTACAGCACTTTGCCCGATGCGGTCCGTATACGAACGATCCCGTAAGGGATGATGCCGTTGCCGCCATTGGCGAAAGCGGCGTAGCCGGTCGTCAGTTCCAATGGCGTCACTTCGGAGGTCCCCAGCGCGAGAGAGGGCACCGCGTGCAGCGTGGCCGAAACGCCCAGCCGGTGCGCGACGCGCACCACCGCATCGGGTCCCACCTCATTGGTGAGCTGCACCGAGGCCGAGTTGGAGGAATGGGCCAGCGCATGGGAAAGCGTGATTGCGCCCTCATAGGCGCCTTCGTAATTGGCCGGTTTCCATGTACCGATGGTGACCGGTCCATCGACCACTTCATCGTCGGGCCGATGCCCATTCTCGAGCGCGGCCAGATAGACGAAGGCCTTGAACGCCGAGCCGGGCTGCCGCTTGGCTTCGGTGGCGCGGTTGAACGCGCTGTCGTCATAGGAGCGTCCGCCCACGAGCGCGCGCAAGGCTCCGTCGGGCGCCATGGCCACAAGCGCGCCTTGCGTCGCAGCAAGCTTGGGGCCGTCTTTGGCGAGACCAGCGGTAAGCGCATTTTCGGCGCTCAGCTGCAGGCCAAGGTCGAGCGTCGTGTCGACGATCAGCCGCTCCTTGGACTTGCCGATGAAACTCGACACCTGCGAGACGACATAATCGACGAAATAACCCGCGCCCGGCGTGGCGAAGCTGTGCGCGATCTTGGGCCGCGTCGAAGCCGCGACCTGGCGCGCTCGGTGATCGATGAAGCCGTTCTCTTCCATCGCAGCCAACACGAGCTCCGCGCGCGCAAGAGCCGCGTCGGGCGAAGCTTCCGGATTGTAGCGCGACGGCGCCTTGACGCTTCCGGCCAGGATCGCCGCCTCGGTCAGGGAAAGCTCGCGCGCGGGCTTGGCAAAGAAGCGTTCCGACGCGGCCCCAAGACCATAGACGCCGGCGCCGAAATAGACGCGGTTGAGATAGAGGGTGAGGATCTCGTCCTTGCTGTAGCGGGTCTCCAGATAGACCGCGAGGATCGCCTCCTCCATCTTGCGGCTGAAGGTGCGGTCCGGCTTGAGGAACAGATTCTTTGCGAGCTGCTGGGTGAGCGTCGATCCGCCCTGGACGAATGAGCCCTGGATGAGATCGGTATAAGCGGCCCGCATCAGACCCATGGGGTCGATGCCGAAATGGTAGCGGAAGCGCCGGTCTTCGACGGCGATGAAAGCGTTCCCGACATAGGCGGGAAGCTCGCCCATGGCGACTTTTTCACCCGACGTCAGGCCACGGCGCGCGATCATGCGTCCTTTGGCGTCAAGCACGGAGATGTCGTTCCCCGGCTCATAGGCGAAGAGATTGCGCGTGTCGGGCAGGTCGGAGAGCCAATAGGAGAACACGATCCCACCGCCAAAAAGCAGCCAGACGGCGGCAGCGATCAGGGCAACGCGGGTTTTGGAGTTCAGCCGCCTTTTGGGTTTTCGGGGCGGATTGGATGCGCTGGGCGTATAAAGGCCCGTTTCGCGCAACTGGTTGCGCTCAGGTTGATGCACCGGAGGGTCTTTACGCGCCATGTTATCGCCTTGCTTCCCCTCTAACCCCCAAAAGTTAACAGGCGTTAAACTTTTTCCATGGCAATAAAAGGGCAGGACGGCGACATCGGCCCCGCCCCGCACTACATAGACCGGCAGATGCAGATTGAGCGCAGTCTCGTGAACCCGACATGAACGAGTCCGTTACAAACCCGGATGCCGATCTGGCCCGCCGTTTGGGGCTGGAGCTCGGTCCGCGCCGGTTCTGGACCCGTGGCAAGGTTTTCGCCGCCGCGCTGCTTGTGCTCGTCCTCGCGGCCGGAGCCGGAATTTATGTGTGGCGCGGCGACCGGCCGACCACCTATGTGACCGCTCCCGCGACGAGAGGCCCTCTAACCGTCACGGTCAGCGCCACCGGCACGCTGCAGCCGCAAGACCAGGTTGAGGTGGGCGCGGAAATTTCCGGCCGCGTCGATGCCGTGAATGTCGATTTCAATGATCGCGTCAGCAAGGGCCAAGTGATCGCAGTGATCAACACCGATCAGATCCGCGCCCAGCTCGCCCAGGCGCAGGCGGCCCTTAACTCCGCGCGCGCCACCGTCATCAACAATGACGCGACGGTGAGGGAAACCTTCGAGCGCCGCAACCGCGCCCGCGGCCTCTTCGCCATCGGCGGCATATCGGCCCAGGATGTGCAGACGACTGAAGCCGAATATGACCGCGCCGTCGCCAGCGTTGCCAAGGCGAAAGCCGATGTCGAGAATGCCGCAGCTTTGGTATTGTCGTTTCAGACCTCGCTTGGCAAGGCGCAGGTGCGTTCGCCCATCAATGGCGTGGTGCTGGAGCGCAGGGTGTCGACCGGTCAGACCGTGGCTGCGTCCTTCCAGACGCCGGTGCTGTTCACGCTCGCCAGCGATCTTTCGATGATGCAGCTCGCGGTCGACATCGACGAAGCCGATATCGGCCTGGTGCATGAAGGTCAGCAGGCGAACTTCGCGGTCGATGCCTATCCGCAGCGCCGCTTCGCCGCCACGCTGGTCTCGCTGCGCAACTCGCCCAAATCCGCCAATGGCGTGGTCACCTATGAAGGTCTCCTCACCGTCGACAATAGCGCCAAGCTCTTGCGGCCGGGGCTTACGGCCACGGCCAATATTCTGGTGTCCGAGGCCAAGGATGCCTTGCTCGTGCCCAATGGAGCGCTGCGTTTCGCGCCGCCGGCGAAGGACGCATCGCCTCCGCCTTTGGAACCTGCAACCAATGGCGAGCTCAAGGGCCGCGTTTGGGTGCTCGAGGGGAAGATTCCGGCTCTACGCGATGTGAGAATAGGCCGCTCGGACGGGCGCAACACCGAAGTGCTTTCGGGCGATCTCAGACCGGGCGAACGCGTCATCACCGACATCGCCAATCCAACGAATGGCGCATGAACGCCGAACTCATCCGGTTGATGAATGTGCGTAAAGTCTATGGTGCGGGCGAAGCGGCCGTGGTTGCCCTCGACGGCATCGATCTCACCATCCGGTCGGGCGAGTTCGTCGCCGTGCTGGGACCGTCGGGATCGGGCAAATCCACAGCCATGAATATTCTCGGCTGCCTGGATACGCCGACATCGGGTCATTATCTCTTTCGCGGGGTAGATGTCGGTTCGCTCTCGCGCGACCAGCGCGCCCTGCTGCGGCGCAATTTCATCGGCTTCGTGTTTCAGGGCTTCAATCTGTTGAAACGCACCTCGGCGCTCGAGAATCTGGAATTGCCGCTGATCTATCGCGGCACGCCGTTAAAAGAACGTCACAGGCTTGCTCGCAAGGCGCTTGCGGCGGTGGGGCTGTCCGA
>JAXDMY010000181.1:0-16041 GCA_034665805.1 Alphaproteobacteria bacterium | reverse complement strand
ACAGGCGTCAGACCCAGCGCCTCGGCAAGGCCGACGCATTGGCTTTCCATGCCCGCTTTGCCGTCGGTCACCACCCAACAGGAGAGCGTGCTCACCTCAGAACCCAAACATGTGATCCAGGCTGAAGGCGCTCTTCCCGAGGAGCCCGTGATAGCCGAATAGCCGGCAAGTCGTGTCGCGCACCACGACATAGGCGTGCGCGCCAGCCTGATCGCGTTCCGCTTCGGTGAAGGTCTCGTTGACGCGCCAAAGCACCGAACCACCGCAGGGGATGCGAAAATTCCGCCGCGCCGCTTCCTGCCCCTGCGACGACATCAGCGTGATCGCGGTATCCGACGTCTCGTGCCAGGCGCGCGAGGCGGGATAAATCAGATGGCACATCGTATCGAGCGGCGCGGCCGCGACGCGCAGAAAGAGCCGAGTCGAAAGTCCCGGCGGTGGTCCTTTGTAGGATTGGGGTTCGCCCTTATAGGTCGCGAGCATGTTGAACATGTGCGCGCCGAAGCTGGTTTCGGCCGCATGGCCGGTCTCGCGATCCTCATAGCGGAACAGCGCGTGCAGCCAGCCATCGGCTTCTTGCCCGGCGTCGAAATCATAGACCAGTTCCATATGCCCATAGCCGCCATCGATGCGTCCGTTCAGGATCTCGTTTGCGGCGAGGGCAACGGAATCCTTGCGGCTAAGATTCCCGAAACTGTGTTCGGCCGCTTTGCGCCCGGCGGCGTCGTAGATCAGCAATTTGACCGGCAGATGCTGCTGTACCGTCGACATGGGCGTCGGCAGGACTTGGCTGCGAAAGCGTTCCACCGGCAGCACCGGCGCGGGAAGGATGAAGCCCTTGCCGAGAACCGCACCAAGTTTGGGAAGCTCAGGGTCCAACCTCAGATCGTTGCGTTCGACATTGGGGTGGGCGATGCGGCGGCGGCCGTTCTTGTGCAAAACCTCGTAGCGCGGGCGCACGAAATGCTTGCCGGCGCGAATCTCGACCTGCTGCGGCCAACGCGCGGCCGGCAGGAGCTGCGACACGCTCAAGCTTTTCGTGGCAAACGCGCCGATCGGTTCGAGCAAATGGGCGATCCGATCATCGCCCATCAGATTGAAACCGATTTCACCCCCCGGAATCGCGTGCGGATGCGAATTCTGCACCCACAGAACGACGTCTTCATCTTCATCGGGTGCAGGCAAGCCCGCATAGAGATCGGCGGGCCAGGAATTGGCGTCATGGGTGCAGGAGAGCACGTCCGGGGAATCGCCATAGGTGTCGAGCGCGTATTTGACGATCTCGTGGCCGGCCGCGCCCACGACATGCATGAACAATTGTCCGGTGAATGGCGGCAGATCGAAACGGGCGCGCACCTCCTTGCTGTCCACCACGATGGATGCATTGGCGGATGGCAAGATTTCTTTCCATTCCGCGATGGCGCGCCCCGCGTCATCGAAAAGCGTGAACCAGATATAGCCGCCCTTGCCGCCATAACCCGACCAGTAATTGATGGTGACAAGACGCGTGTGGAGACCTTCGGCATCGCGGAAGAAGGCGAAATTGGTGGCGAAATTCAGGTTCGAGAGATAGCGCCCGCGATCCGACAGCATGTCGTCGGGCAGGCGCATTGCATCGAAGCTGAGCATCGATGCGCCATTGACGAGGGTTCGAAGATGGGCGGTCGCGGCAGCCGCATCGAACGCCGCGATCAGCACGGTGCCGGCGCGCGATTGGGAAAGCTCGGTCACCGGCTGCGCGTGATGACCCCGGAACTGGCGGCCGATATGGCTCACATCCTGGACGAACAATCCGGCGATCTCGGTTCGCTCCAAGGGGAACAGCGCGTCGAATGCCGCAAGCAGATTGTGCGGATCGTAGATCGCCAGCGGTCCGCTCGCCTTCAGCTTCGCCAAAAGCGCCCGTGCCGGTTCCGCCGCCAAGGGATGCGTGATCGCCTTGTAGAAGGCATTGCCCCCCACCGCGTTGCTGAAGGTTTCGATATTCAAAGGCATGAGCGCGCCATTGCGTTCATGCGCCGCGCTTTCCCAGCCGCTTGAAGAACGCGCTGAGTCGATGACGCGCTTGCTCGCGGCGGACCACGGACGCGTCCGTTACCCAGTTCAATTGAATGACACGGCGGGGGCCGGAGAACGGCTCGAAACCGTGCCAGGCATGAGGGTCGTTCTTGAACACCAACAAAGTCCCCCGCTCGGGCGGCACTTCGGCGATGACGGCGTTGAGATCGTCCGGGGCGCGCACAAGGCGGAGCCGCCCGCGCGGGCTCTCCCAGCTGTCGTTCATGTAGAGCAGCGCCGTCACCAGCTTGGTCCGGCTGTCGGTGTGGATTTTGCCGTCGGCCGCGCGGCTCTGCCCCCGGACCGTGACCATGGTGGGGTGACCTTCGAGCTTCATATCCAATTTCCTGGCGACGGCGTCGGTCATCGCCTGACTCTGGATTTCGGCCATGAAGGCGGCGAAAGCCGGGCCATACCGCAAAGTGGATAGGGGAAAGCTTCCGGGGTGCTGGATTTGCGGGAAATCCCCGCCTATGGCCTCGAGGGCCTGCGCTTTGACAAAACCCGGCACAATGAAGAACGGAAAGGGCTCGCGCTGCACCGGTGCTTCCCGCAGCGCATGCATGTCTGCCGCCGGCTGTGGCAAAGCTTCCTCGCTCCAAACGCGATGGGCTCCACGACTCATACTTTCCATCATACCTTTAGGATGGGCACCGGCGCGAACGGCGTCAAACGCCCCTTTGTCAGGTCATGGCGTGGAAGGCAAGTCCAACGGGCTGTCGGCCGTCCCAAGGCTCGCCTTTTGCCGGGATTGGCATTAAATGCCCGCGGTCTAAAAGAACGCCGCACGAAGAGAGGCTGGGGCATGGCAGGAACACGAGTCGCCGTCATCGACGATTGGCAGAATGCCGCGCACGAATTGGCCGATTGGTCGGGTCTTGAGGGCCGCGCCGAAGTCGTCTTCTTTCAGCGGCACTATCCGGCAGGGGAAGAGGACGCGGCGGTCCGCGACCTCAAGGATTTCGACATCGTCCTTATCACGCGCGAGCGTTCGCGCTTCTCCGAATCCCTCATCGCGCGTCTGCCCAGACTGAAGATGATGTCGCTGACCGGATCGCGCGCGCCCAATGTGGATCAGGATGCCTGCACCAAACGCGGCATTATCTGCACGATGACCTCCGGCGGGCACTCGCCCGCGCCCGCGGCCGAGATGTCGCTGGCACTGTTGCTTGCGGCGGCGCGCCAGATTCCGGCAGGGGACGCGGCTATGAGGGCAGGCCGCTTCCAGGAAGGCATAAGACCGGGAATCAATCTCGAAGGGCGGACACTCGGTCTCGTCGGGCTCGGACGGATCGGGGCCTATATGGCGCGCTACGGAAAAGCGCTCGGCATGCGGGTGATCGCCTGGAGCCAGAACCTCACCGACGAAAAAGCGAAGGAAGCAGGCGCCGAGCGTGTCGACAAGGAACGGCTCTTCTCGGAGGCCGACGCGGTCAGTGTGCATCTCGTGCTTGGGCCGCGTTCGCGCGGGCTGATCGGCGCGGCCGATTTCGCACGCATGAAAAAGGGTGCGATCTTCGTGAACACTTCGCGCGGACCGATCGTTGATGAGGCGGCGCTGGTCGCCGCGCTGCGCGAGAAACGGATATTCGCCGCGCTCGATGTCTACGATACGGAACCTCTCCCGCCCGACAATCCGTTCCGGAACTTGCCGAACACCGTCCTGACCCCGCATCTCGGCTTCACCACAGCCGAGGGCTTGGGGGTGTTCTATGTGCACGCCATCGACAACATTCTCGCCTTCCTCGACGGCAAACCGAAAAACATGGCCAATCCGGACGCGCTAAAACGCTCATAATCGCAGCGGTGACTCTCAAAACTTTTTGTCATTCCCGGCAGAGCGATGCGTTAGCATCGCGAGAGGAAGGGAATCTTTTCGTCGAATAGATGCCCCTTCCCTCGCCGCGACGCGTAGCCGCGCCACGGCTCGCCGGGCATCACATGAAATTGGTCAAATCTCTTCCGGCCAGTTCAGCGCCTCCGCCAGCGCCCGCCCCAATATCCAATCCTTATCGTCGTTGGAGAGGAAATCGAGCGCGTGCCGGAACAGATCGAGGCATTCGCTATAGCTGCTCGTCAACCCGCTGAGGTCGGCGCCCCACAACATCCGCCGCGGCCCATACACATCATAGATGCGGCGCAGATAGGGATGCAGATCGGCAAAGGGATAGGGCTGGTTGGAAAAACACGGCGCCGACGAAACCATCACCGTGACGTTCGGATAGCGCGCGAGATCCAGCAATTCCTCGATGCCGGCAAACGCCGCAGCGCCTCGAATATCCAACGGGCAACCCATATGGGGGATGAGAATTTTCAGTTCCGGATGGCGCATCAGAACTGGCCTCAACCGGCCGACGATCCCCGGCACCAGCGCCATGCTGGGAATGGCGCGAGAAGCGCATTCGGCCCAAAACCAGTCGAGCGAGCCATCGCTGAGCCAGTCGACGAACGGCTTGACGTGGAACGACATGCGCACACCGAGCATGTGTTTGTGCTGTAGCCATCCGGCGAGTTGCCGTAGGGCATCGGGCGCTTTCACGTCAAACCGCCCGACCACGGCAAAACGCTTCGGATACCGGGCAGCCATCTCGAGCGCGCAGTCATTGCTTTCGCCCGCCCAGGTCGGGGGAACGATGATGGCGCGGTCGACCCCCGCCGCGTCCATTTCGGCCAGCATCTCTTCGGCGGAAAAACCATTCGGCCGGTGCGGCGGGCGGGCCTGAGGCTTCGGCCAGGGGCGCTCGGGGCGCTCCGCCTCCCACAGATGAACCTGGGCGTCGGTGACGAGCATTCGGACTGCCCTCTGCCTTCCCCCCAAATATTGACAGACGTCTGATGATCTGTAAATCTCACCATGACAGGCCCTCCCTTGGGGGTGCGCGCTGTCGTGCACGAAAAAGCAAAACGGGAGGTCAGAGTGAGCGTCACCGTGGACAAACTGCAGAAGGTCAATGTTTCCATGATGAATGCCGTCCACGACCTGCCCTTGCTGGTGGCGAGAGACGAAGGCTTCTTCAGAGATGAAGGCCTGGACGTGCACATCCTGAAGACTCCCGGCACCGGGCAGCATGGCTCCGATCATCAGGCGCTGCGGGACAATATCTTCGCGCGGACCATGGAATCCCTCTACGAGGAGGGGGCATGCGACCAGTTTCGCATGTGCGAATGGGGGATCATGAAGCGCGCCGTCGAGTCCAACCTCGACCTCGATACCAAACATCGCCCGGCCAAGATTGTCGCGCTCGGTTCGGCCATGTCGTCCTTCGCCATCGTCGCCGATCCAAAAGCCGGCATCTATGAGCCCGAGCAGTTGAAAAATGTGCAGATCGCCGTCAGCCCGTTCAACGGCTCGCATTTCACAATGCTGAAGATGATGGAAGGTTTCCTGAAGCGCGAAGAGATCAAATGGACGAATGCGGGAACCCACAAGGAACGCCTCGACGCCTTGCGCGCCGGCAAGGTCAAAGCCGCAAGCCTGCAGGAACCCTGGATCAGCCTCGCCGAAGCGCAAGGGTGCCGCGTGCTGATCGAGAGCCATTCGACGCGCAGCGAGGCGGCCGGAGATGAGCTTGACGGCCCGACGCTGGCAAAGATGTTCAGGGCCGAGGCGCGCGCCGCCGAAGCGATCGACAAGAACCCCGAGAAATATGCGCATTACATCCTCGAAGAAGCCGGCGGCGCCCTTAAGGCCGGAGACCTCAAACTGTCGCGCATGTTGAACGCGCCGCCCGTGCCCTATACGCGCGATCGCTTCAACGACAATTACCAATGGACCTTGAGCTGGGGTCTCGTCCCGCCCGGCGCGACCTATGAGAACGTGGTGTCCAACCGCGCTTGGCAATAGAAAAGCGTGGCGTCATCGCCGAATAGCTCGCTTGAAGAACTGTATCAGCGGCCGGGCTTCCTCATTCGCCGGGCACAGCAGATTGCCGTGTCGCTGTTCCTCGAGGAAACCGGGGAACTCGGCATCACCAACACCCAATATGGGATTCTGATGGTGCTCAAGGAACGGCCGGGCATTGATCAGATTTCGCTCGCCAAGCTGCTCGGCCTTGATCGTTCGACCACGGGAATGGTGCTGGGCAAGCTGGAAAAGGCCGGTCTCGTCGGGCGCTTCATCGGAACGCATGATCGGCGGCGGCGCAATCTGGCGCTCACGCCCGCCGGCGACGCCATGCTCGAACGCCTCGCCGAGCCCGCGCGCCGGGCACAGATGCAAGTCCTGTCACCGTTCACCGCCGACGAACGGAAATTGTTCCTTGGTTTGCTGGAAAAATTTGTCGGCAAATTCAACGGCTCGACGCGAGTCCCCATCCAAGCCCATCGTGGAATCGGCGAACGGGATATCGACCCTCAGCATCCATGATGAGCGGCAAAGCGACAGAGATCGCAATTGTCGGTGCCGGAATTGGCGGCCTCGCCCTCGCGCTAGGCCTGCACCAACGGGGCATCGCATCCCGAGTCTATGAGGTCGCGCCCGAACTCAAGGAACTCGGCGTCGGGATCACCATCCTGCCTCATGCGATGCGCGAGCTCACCGCGCTGGGTCTTCAGGACAAGATTGTCTCCGGCGGCGTGACGAATTCGCAAAGCGCGTTTTTCAACCGCTTCGGCCAGCTGCTCTACAAGGAACCGCGCGGGACTTATGCCGGCTATGCCTATCCGGAGGTTGGCATCCATCGCGGGCGTTTGCACACCGCCCTTTACGAGGCAGCGAAAGAGAGGCTGGGCGCGGAGAATATCCTCACCAACCACCGCTGCATCGGCGTCGAACAGGGCGCGGATGGCGTCATTCTGTTCTGCGAGGAGACCACCAGCGGCGCGAAACTGCCGCCGGTGCGCGCCGGCATTGTGCTTGCGTGCGACGGGATCAATTCGGCCGTGCGCCGTCAATTCTATCCGAACGAGGAATTGGCCTTTGAAGGCATCAACACTTGGCGCGGCGTGGCGCAGAGCAAGCCTATCTTGGACGGCCACACCTATATTCGTATCGGTTCGATCAAAACCGGCAAGCTGGTGATCTATCCCATCGCCGACAATGTCGATGGAAAGGGGACACAGCTCGTCAATTTTACCGGCGAGGCGCCGCTTTTTGGTAGGCCAAAGAACGATTGGAACAAGCCCGCGAAGCTGGAAGATTTCCTGCCGATCTATGAGTCCTGGCGCTTCGATTGGCTCGATGTTCCGCAATTCCTGAGAAATTCGGAAGTGGTGCTGGAATATCCCATGGTCGACCGCGATCCGGTTTCGCGCTGGACGTTCGGCCGCGTCACGCTGGTAGGCGATGCGGCGCATCCGATGTATCAGCGCGGCTCCAACGGTTCCGCCCAAGCGCTGATCGACGCGCGCGTTCTCGCCGATCTCATCAAATCGAGCGATGATCCAGCTGCGGCGCTGACGGCGTATGAACAGGCACGTCTCGGCGTCACGACTAGAATCGTCCACACCAACCGCACGACGCCGCCTGATTTCATCAATATCAAAGTCGAGGAGCTGACCGGCGATCGGCCCTTCGACGATCTAGATCGATATATCAGCCAGGGCGAGCTGCGCGCGCTTTCCGACAATTACAAAGACATAGCCGGCTTCGGACAGCAGGACATGATGTGAAAGCATCACGCGCCCTCAGCAGAATGTGATGTTTTCGGGGCGGAAACCCCCTGCCCCGTCAAGTTCCCGCCAGCGCGAATGCACGCATCGGTCTAGGTTTGCGCACGCCTTGCAGGTAGGCTCTCACGGAAATGTCGCGAACGCCCGTATCGAGCATGGCCGGGGTCTCCCGCCGCGAGTTTGTCTCCGCGGGCATCGGCGCGGCTCTGATTCTTGCGCCGCGCAGGGCTTCAGCGGCGTCCGGCGGTTTTCCATCGAAGAACATCCAATTCATCATTCCTTACGCGGCGGGCGGCGGTTTCGATTCCTATGTCCGCTTCATCTCGCCGGCGATCGAGCAGCACCTTCCGAACCGCGTCAGCATCGTTCCGATCAACGTCACGGCCGGTAGCGGCGCGCGCGGCATCAGCCAGCTCTATCGTTCCAAACCAGACGGATACACGATCGGAATTTTCGACGTGCCGGGCATGTTCATCCTGCAGGCGCTGCAGGGAAACAACGCCTATGATCTTTCGAAGTTCGCCTGGATCGGCTGCATGGGCGAAGGCGAGCGCTATCTTCTGGGCGTCGGCGCGAATTCGCCGCTCAAAACTTACGCGGATCTGCAGGCGCTCTCGGTCAAACGCCCGGTGAAGTTCGCCGTTACGGGCATTGAAGGCACCGCCACAGCCGCCGCCATCGTCGGCACCGAGATCCTCGGCATCAAGCGGCAATTGATCACCGGCTATCGCGGTTCGAGCGATTACATCGTCGCGGCGATCCGTGGCGATTCCGACGCGGTCATTTCGGCGACATCCACCATGATGCGCTTTGCCCGTGCGCGTCAGCTTCGCATCCTGGCCTCTTTCGAGACGCACGCGACGATCCCCGGCATTCCCGACGCGACCAGCCTCGGCAAACCCGAGCTTGACCAGATCACGCTCGATCGTCCGGTCGCGGCGGCCCCGGGCACGCCGCCTGAGATTCAAAATATCCTCTCCGGCGCACTGGCAAAGGCATTGGCCGACCCGAAAGTCATCGCCTGGGCAAAGGAAAACGACATCGTGATGAAATCGAAAACGCCGCAGGAGGCGACGGCTCTGGTCGCCCGCCAGCACGCGTTTTTCGACCAGTGGAAGAAATATCTGGTGAGTGGTTGACTGCCATTTACCGTTGCATCATTCGTTGAGGACTGCTTTGGGGCGGCTGACGGAGGAGAAGAGGATGAACCGATTCACACGGCGCGACATCGTCATGTCGGCGGGCCTTGCCGCGCCGGCGTTGATTTTGCCGCGCGCCGCTCACAGCGCAGCCGCCTTCCCCACCAAGAACATCCAATTCGTGATTCCCTACGCGCCGGGCGGCGGCTTCGACGTCTATCCACGCGTCGTCGCGCCGGTGATGGAAAAATACCTGCCGAACAAGGTCAACATCGTCCCGATCAATATTGCAGCGGGCGCCGGTAGCCGCGGCGTGACACAGCTCTATCGCTCGAAGCCGGACGGCTACACCATCGGCATCCTCAACATCCCGGGCATGTTCATCCTGCAGCAGCAGCAAGGCGCCGGCGCCTATGATCTCTCCAAATTCTCCTGGATCGGCACCATGGGAGAGGGCGAGCGCTATATGATCAGCGTCGGCTCGAAATCGCCGCTCAAGACCTACGCCGATTTGAAAGCGCTCTCGGCCAAGCGACCCGTGAAGCTTTCCGTCACCGGGCCCGAGGGCACAGCCTATGCCGCGACCATGATCGGCGCGCAATTGCTCGGACTGAAGACGCAGTTGATCACCGGCTACAAGGGCTCGGCCGATTATGTCGTGGCCGCCATTCGCGGCGATAGCGATGCCGTCATCGCGGCCATTCCCACCACACTGCGTTTCGTGCGCGGTGGCACCATCCGCGTGCTCGCGAGCTTCGAGACTCATTCGAGCTTGCCGGGCGTCCCCGATGCGACAGCGCTGGGGCAGCCCGAGCTCGACAACATCTCTGTGGAGAGGCTGATTGCCGCGCCGCCGGGCATGCCGGCCGATATCCAGAACACGCTCTCCGCCGCGCTCGCCAAAGCGCTGGCCGATCCCATCGTGGTGAAGTGGGCAAAAGAGAACGATCTCATCATGAAGGCGCGAACGCCACAGGAGACCGCCCGATTGATCGCGGATCAACGCGCCTTCTTCGACAAATGGAAGAAATTTCTGGTCGCAGGTTGACCGCCAAAGCCCGCGCCACTATCGCTTAGCCCCTTATAAGGGCCAGGCGGAACTACCCTTTCGAACCGGCCCTTCGGGTGATTGCGCATGCTTCAAATGTGGCTCGGCGGAATCGAAGGCCTGCTTCAGTTGCGGGAGCTGGCGTTCCTTGGCCTTGGCATGTTCATCGGTCTGTTCTTTGGCGCCATTCCCGGTCTTGGCGGCGCGGCCGCCCTCGCCCTCCTGATGCCGCTCACCTATGGATTGGAGCCGTTCACCGCGCTCGCGCTTTCGGGGGGCGTCATGGGCGGCGTGCCGATGGGCGGCTCGATCACGGCGATCCTGTTGAACACGCCGGGCTCTGCACCCAATGCCGCGACGGCGATCGACGGCTATCCGCTCGCCCAGCAAGGCAAAGCGGGCATGGCCATCGGTGCGGCAGCGAGCGCGAACGCCATCGGCGGCATCATTGGCACCGTCTCGGTGCTTGCGATCCTTCCCATCGCCAAGGACATCGTCCTTCTGTTCGGGCCGCCGGAATTCTTCCTGCTGGCGATCCTGGGTCTCGTCATCGTCTCCACCACCTCGCGCGGGAAATTGCTCCGTGGCCTGATCACCGGGGCGTTCGGGCTGATGGTCGCGTTCATCGGCTACAATGACGTGTCGGGCGGCGAGCGCTTCACCTATGGCATCGAATATCTCTGGGACGGGGTGCATCTCGTTCCGGCGCTGATCGGCCTCTTTGCCGTCGCCGAGATGATCAATCTTTACGTCAAGGGCGGCTCGGTTTCGAACAACCCCGCCTCCGTCAAGATCACCAGCATGACGAGCGGGTTGCTCGAGACCTTCCGCCACTGGCCGACCGTGATCCGCGGCTCGCTGATCGGCACGGTCGTCGGCGCGGTGCCGGGCGTGGGCGGCGTGGTCGCGTCGTTCCTCTCCTACAGCATGACGGTGCAAGCGGCGAAGGAGTCGGAAAAGGACAGTTTCGGCAAGGGCAACATCAAGGGCGTGATCGCGCCCGAAGCGGCCATCAACGCCAAGGATTGCAGCGCGCTGATCCCAACTCTGGCCTTCGGCATTCCGGGCGGGGTCGAGATGGCCGTGTTCATGGGCATCCTGATCGTGCACGGGATGCAGCCCGGCCCGTTGATGCTGGTGGATCATCAAGTCGAGATCTACGGTCTCATCTGGGCGTTGACCGCGTCCTGCGTGCTCGCCTCATTCGTCGGACTGCTTCTGGTGCGGCCGCTCGCGCGGGTGACGCTGCTCGATTCACAGATTCTCGTTCCGCTGGTGCTGTGCGTCGCCTTTGCCGGTTCCTATGCCATCGACATGACCATCGAGAATGTGGTGATCACCGCCATATTCGGCATCATCGGCTATTTGATGATCCGCTTCGATTACCCGCGTTTGACCATCGTGATCGCCCTGGTCCTTGGCGCCTCGGCGGAACGCAATTTTCACCAATCCATGCTGATGAGCGACGGCCAATGGGCCATCTACATCATCCGGCCGATTTGCCTCCTTCTGCTCGCGGGTATCGTCATATTGCTCGCTCTCCCGATCGCGCGCGGCGTATCGCAGCAGATCGCCGGCGCCAAGCCATCGGCGCAAGGGGGATAGCGTGAAGCAGATGTTGGGAACGCCGGTGTCCGATTATTTGCCGGCCTCGGGCCTTCTCGTCTTAACCATCCTCTACCTCGCCACCGCCTACAATTACCCTCCCGACGCCCGCGCGGTGCCGGCCGGTGTCGCCTGGGTGATGCTCATATTGGTCATCCTCGATCTCATTTCCCGCACGCGCACCAAAGCCGGAACGGTGCTGATGCATTGGCTGAATCCGGCGGGCGACGCGGACAAGATGACGGAGCACAAGCGCTACCCCGCGCTGAAACAGATCGGCGCGGTGCTATGGGTTGCCGGCTTCGCGGCCGCCATGGTGCTTATCGGGATTCTGTACGCGGTGCCGCTCTATGTCTTTGCCTCGCTCTATGTGCGCGGCCGCCGGCCGCTATTGCTCGCTGCGGGAGTGAGCGCCGCCGCCACCGCGATGATCTGGCTGCTGTTCGTGGTAGTTCTGGGCCTGGAGCTTTATCCGGGCGTGTTGTTCAGTGAGTTTTGAGGGGACCGAATGACTGAAGCGGAAGGGGGACGGATTTTCTTCTCCAGCAAGGGACGAACGCTCGAGGGCGAGGACGAAATCGTCATCCTCTCCGTGGGAGTGGATATCGGCTCATCGACATCGCATCTGGTGTTCTCGCGGATTGTGCTGGAGCGGCTCGACAGCCGTTATGTCGTGACGACGCGCGAGACCTTCTATGAATCCGACATTCTGCTGACGCCCTACACCGAAGACGAAACCATTGACGCGGAAAAGCTCGGCGCCTTCATCGCCAAGCAATATGGCTTCGCCAAGGTGGAGCCGAACGAAATCGACACCGGCGCGCTGATACTCACCGGCGTCGCCGTGCGGCGGAAGAATGCGCGCGCGATCGCGGATCTCTTCGCTGCCCAAACCGGCAGGCTCGTCGCAGTGAGCGCGGGCGACAGTTTGGAGACCGTCATGGCGGCTTATGGTTCGGGCGCGGTGCAGCGTTCGGCGCGCGACAGAGCGGTGGTGATGAATGTCGATATTGGCGGCGGCACATCGAAGATCGCGGTCTGCGCCGGCGGCAAGGTCGTCGACTTGACGGCCGTCGATGTCGGCGCGCGCCTGGTGGTCACCGATGCCGAGGGCCGCATCACGCGGATGGAAGAGGCGGGGCGCCAATTCGCTGCCGAGCTCGGACTGACGCTCGCGATCGGCTCGGTGTTGAAACCGCAAGACGCCCGCGCCTTGGCGGCGCGCATGGCGGAGCGGCTGTTCGATGCGATGCTCGCGAACTCTCCGAAGGTTGGAACATCCTCGCTGCTGCGGCTCGATCCCATCACGCATCGCGGCGACATCGACGAGGTCACGATTTCCGGCGGCGTCTCGGAATTCGTCTATGGCCGCGAAAAAGGCAGCTTCGGCGATCTCGGGCCGCTGCTGGGGCAGGAAATCCGCGCCCGCATCGAAGCCTGGGGACCGCGCCTCGAAAAGCCCAATGAAGGCATCCGCGCCACTGTGATTGGCGCCTCGCAATACACCACACAGGTGAGCGGCAGCACGATCTATGTCTGGCCGCTGGAAATCCTTCCCTTGCGCAATGTGCCGGTGATCGCCCCCGACATGAGCATCGACGGCGAAGTGATCGACGCGGGACAGATCGCGGGCTCGATCAAGGCCGTGTTGAAGCGGCTCGATCTTGCGGACGGAGAAAAACCCGTCGCGGTGTTTGCGCCCTGGCGCGGTTCGGCGACCTTCGCGCGCCTCGACGCGTTCTGCCGCGGCATCGTCGATGGCCTCGCCGACGTGCTCGCCCATGGCCATCCCATCGTGTTGGTGGGCGACGGCGACGTCGGCGGCCTGACCGGCATTCACATGCGCGAAGAGCTGGGGCTCGATTTTCCCGTCGTCTCCATCGATGGACTCGAGCTGAAGGAATTCGATTACATCGACATCGGCGCCATATTGGATACGTCCGGCGCGGTGCCCGTGGTGATCAAGTCGCTGATCTTTCCTTCGACCACGGCGCTGGGCAAAGCCGGTGCAAAGTAGCCACCCTGTTGTGTAATGCGCGTTCGCGCGGCCTCCCGGAGAAGCGCTGTTGGCATTTCCGTTCGCGCGGATAGATCGCCCGCGAGCTTAATGTCGGCCAGCGCATTCCGGTCGTTCCAGGTTCCACGCGGCAACGGCAGTGAATCGCCAATAAGCGACATAAGCCTCGTCGTGATTTGCTAGACTGTCCTGACGGTTGCAGCCTCGGCTGGTCGCGGCAACCGGCGCGTCATATGTGAGTATTCACCGAGCCGCCCACGCCCAGAGTGTCTATCGGTCCTAGAGCGGGGGCTCGAATGAAAGCGATGATCGGGGCGTTCAGTGCCCTAAGCCATCGCGTCCCGAGCGAGTTAACCTGAGCCTCCGGGCCAAAATCTCTGCCGCGTGAGCTCTTGTGCCCGGATCATTTCCTCAATGACCTTGTCATCGCCGGGACGGATTTCGCGGTAATGGCCGGGCCAAACCGGATTCGGGATGAATCGCCGCCGCTCTTTTTGCGTCGCATCCGTGTAGCAATGTTGCTGCATAGAGCCGTACACGCAGAGATCGTCGGGCGTGGGGCTCGGAGCCGATCCAAGCAGCCGGGCGTGCGGCATGTCCCATGTCTGACCAAATGTTTGCCCGGGTATCTGCGCACCCGGCCCCCCGAAATAGTTCTGGCAATAGCCTGCATCGGCCATGCAGGTGACAACCGCCACGATTGCGCATGTCTGGGCGCCACGACGCTGCCGGTCAGGCTTTGTGCTCGCGTACAGATATCTGACGACCTGATTTACGCCAGGAATTGAGGAGATTTGGGCAAATAAGTTGCGATAAAGCGAAAACCGGTAATCAGGAGCACGGCGCGGCGCGGCATCTGACATGGCAACCCCCGATTTCGGTGTGGTCTACGTTACCAATCGCCCGGTGGCTTGGCCACTGCCACGAGGCCAGGGTATAAGGCAGCCCCGCACGGTTGCTTGGATCGCGACCACAGGCATGGCTTATTACGCCATTCGTCATCGCCGGATCGAACTTCACAAGCAATGGATGGTCCGCGCTAATGTCGTGACATTCGCCTTCGTCATGATCCGCCTGTTCAACGATGTGCTGGCCACTTCGGTATTGGCTGGAAAGGACCTCGCCATCACGATGACCTGGGCGGGATGGGTTGTGCCGCGGTTCGCAACCGAACTGATTCTACAGTTCTGGCAAATCCGCACGGGACTCCGTGAGTGATCGGGAATGAGTCCGCTTCGGGTCAGAATCGGACACCCAAGGCGGTAGGTGCGAGCGTCCGGTCTCGCCGAGAGCGGACGTTCAGCACGGCAAGGCGCAATGGCTAGATTTCGCCAACAAACCCCAACGTCGTGAATAGGATGGGCTAGTAGGGGTAACCTTGAAGCCTTGGCGTCCCGGGCTTCCATTCAGGCAGCCGGGCGTAGTCATCGCCAATCGGCATCTTGACCTTCGGCAGACTCTGTTTGTCGAGGACTTCGTCCTCCGGGATCACCTTGTTCAAGAAGAGCAGATAGGCCGTCAGCGCATAGGCCTCATCGGCGGTGAGAGTCCCCTCATTCCCGAGAGGCATAGCGCGATGGATGTAATCCCACACCGTCGTCGCAAAGGGCGCGCTCAGTGGCAGCATGCGCTCCCGTTCCCAGATGGGGACATCTTGGCCTTTTTTCGATTGCAGCGCGGGCGCCGGCCCGCCCCCTATGCCCGCTTTGCCATGACAGGCGACACAACCTTTCTGCTGAAAGAGCTTTGCGCCCTCCGCGGCGGTGCCGCGGCCCGCAGGGAGCTCCTCGCCCGTAGGACCGATCGAGATATCCAAGCGGCGGAGTTCTTCTGGGGTTGTAGCGCGTCCCACCCCATATGTCTGCGCGAACGCGGGGCTCGAAAGGAGCAGCGCAATCGCAACAAGCCTAAGCGAGCCCATTGGTCACACTCCCGTCCCTGGCGATTCGCCACGGCATTACGCTGTTGTCCAACCCGGGCACTCTGTAATCTCTATCGAAAGGCACGTTCCAGTACTGGGCGACCTGCTCTCGCGTCGGTTGCACCTGCCCGATCTCGTCGGTGCAGCGCGAGAGAATCTCGGTCTCGTTTCCATCCCAAGTCCACGGATAGCCGAACCGGGTGTGCGCCATGCGCTGTGGAGTCGCCTTGATCTCGGCGCGGTTCCACTTCCGCCCACCATCGGTGGATACCTCCACGGTGCGAATGGCGCCCCCGCCGGACCAAGCCAGCCCGCTGATCTCATAGAATCCGGGGCCGGGCAGAAGCTGGCCGCCGGACGGGCGCGTGATGACCGATTTGGGTCCGATCTGGAAGGCAAGCGCAGCTTCTGTCGGAGTCCGATCGAGATGTCCGAAGTCGTTGTAGTTCATGTAATACCGGTCGACGACCTTGATGCGCCGCAGATATTTGGTGTTGAAGATGCCCTCGAAGCCGGGGACCATTATGCGCAGCGGAAAACCGTTCTGAGGCCGTATAGCCTCGCCGTTCATGCCATAGGCGATGAGACAGTCGTCCATCGCTTTGGCGATGGGCATGCTCGAGGCGCCCTTCACTTCTTCGGC
>JAXDMY010000180.1:0-8395 GCA_034665805.1 Alphaproteobacteria bacterium | reverse complement strand
AGGACGCCAGGTTGACGGAGCGTGGCATTCGCCGAACAGGTTGGATTCAACAGGGCCGTCAACGACCCGGGTATGGCGACGCCGGGCTTGGAACCGTTGATAGAGCCGCAGCCGAGAACGGCGACATCAGTCGCAAGCGCCCCACCCAATGGGTTCACGCCCGATATGGTCGACTGGATTGGAGAGTTTTCCGCGAAGGACGGCACGCGGAAAGACTTGCCCCAGGCTCCACGCAGCGTGAGGCCATCGCCGACGCCCCAATTGACGGCGATCTTCGGCGTGTAAACCGGATCCGACAAATTGTTGTATTTGTCGTAGCGATATCCCGCCTCGATGACGAGGGATTCGATGAACGGCAGCGCGTTGTCCTTGCCGACCAGCGGGACGTCGAGCTGGCCAAAGAACGCGGTGCTCCTTTGCTTCTCACGATCCTCCGCGTCGGTTACGACCGCCGTGCTGGCGGTGTTGTCGTTTTGCAAATTGATAAGCGACCAGTGTTCCGAGAGATGCTGAAATGCGACGGCAGCGCGGACCGGACCGCCGGGAAGCTCGAACAGCGGGCCGTCGAGGTTTGCGCCGATCTCTTCAATCTGGAAATGCTCGTGCTGCGTGCGATAGCCCACAATGTAGTTCAGAGTCGCCGGGTCGTTGCAGGTGAACGCCGCGGGATCGCAGAAGACGTTGAGGTAGGGAATGGCTGCCGGTTTGGTGTAAGTCGCAAAGCCCTTCACCGAGACGGTGTTGCCCAGCGCCGCGTTCAGATTGTTCTTGTTGATCGCATTGGTGGCATCCCCAAAGTTGCGGTCGTCGCTGACGGAGTAGGTGGCCTTGCCGCGCCAATCGAAGGGCAATTTGTCCAAATTGAAGCCGAAATCATAATGGGTGGCGGTTTCGCCGCCGGTGATGAACGTCGGCACCTCCAGAGCAAAACTGTAATCGACCCGCACGTTCGCAGGGGCGGCGATCGGATAGAAGGGATTCTTGGTCGGGACGACCAGATTGGTCTCCAGGACTTGCCGGGCCTCTCCATTCGCCGCCGGATAAACCTGGTTGCCACGCTGCTTTGAAAAGAACCCGTCGGCGAACAGGGAGACCGGCCCTAAGCCAAAGAGATCGTTGGTGAGCTGCTGATCAAAGGTCGCGGTACCGGCTTTGGTCTGCAGCCGGGGTCTGGAGTCGGCGTTCAGCCAAGGATCGCGCTCGTTCAGGACGCCTTGATTGGCTTGTATCGCGGCCCACGAAAGTCCGACACCGTTCTGGCCCTTCGGAATGGAAAAACAATTGGAGCAGAATCGGGTGCCGGCGGCGGACGTTTCCCCCGCAGGCGCGCCCGCGGGCGTTGTCGAATTGCCGATGTGAGCGATGCCCGGGATGCTGGATCCCAGAGGCGTATCATCGAAAAGACCCCACGGCGTGAAATCGAGCGTATAATAGCTACGCTTCGTCGCATCGAGGTGTTCACTGTTGGTCTGGGAATAGCTGACCGTGACATTGCCGCTGTCCCACGACTTGCCGTAGAGCTGCGAGACCTGTTCGGACATGAAGCCGATATCCGGCGACGAACCGAAACTGGCCTGGGTCATGGCGCCGTCATAGCCGCGCCTGAGGATGATGTTGATCACGCCGGCCGTGGCGTCGGACCCATAGACCGCCGATGCGCCCGCGGAAAGCACGTCCACGCGCTCGATGGCAATCTGCGGGATTATGGAGGGATTGACGGTGTCATTGCTGTAGTTCTGCGGCGGCCAGCGAAGCCCGTTCACCAGAAGCAGCGTTTCGACGCCCATCCCCGTGCCAATCCCGTGGATCTGGACATTCTGCAAAAAGCTCAGCGTCCCACCGCCATAGGTGGGCGAGGCTTCCGCGTCGATTTTCAAGGTGGGAATGGTCTTGAGAATTTCGGTGAGGGAAAGCTTTCCGGTTTCCACGAACTCCAAGGGGGTCACTTCAGATACTGGAACACCGACGGCGACCGTTCCGCGAATCAGCGAACCGGTGATAAGCACCTGTTCTGGAGGCGTCGCCGATGCTTGAGCTTGCGTCTGCGGCGGCGCCGGCACTTGCGCCAAAGCCGCGCCGCCTGCCGCCAATGCCGCGAAAGATGCAGTGCCGAGTAACGCGGCCAAATAGATGCCGCTGCCCGCACGCAAGCGCGATGTCTTTGAATTCATGGCCGGCCCCCCCAGCGATCGCCGTCTGCGCGATCCGTTGTATTGATCACTGACTAAATCGTTCCACCGCGCAGCTCGAATCCTCTCCTCTTGTTGTTGAATCCCCGGAATACCCTTCGCTTTGAACGGGCACCCCCCAAGCGATGCGGATGACCGCATACATCAATGCTGTGCAGGTTGTGTCAAGTCAATTTGTCCAGGCGAATCGTGGCATTCGTCATCTGAGCAAAATTATACGGTGGGCGAGGTCCGGTGCTCGCGACCGAATTGATGCAACCTTGAATTGCTCGGAGCCATGCTGTTTGAGCATGTGAAAAACCGGCGACAAGATTTGCCCCTGATGAGCGATTTGCCGGAGCCGATCGGCCGGTCTGCTGCGTTATTTCACCCGCGACAATACGGACATCGGAACATAACCAATGCCGGCGCCGTTTTTTCCGACCAGAAGCCAGTCATATCCTTTGGGTTTGGCGAGAACCTCTATCTGCTGACCGGCGCTTAGCCGAACGCCCATGACCTTGCCCGCCCAAAGGAACGGGCTGATATAGAGATCCGTCGGCTTCGCGGTGACGTATTTCGCCGTTACCATTTCATAGCCGTCGGGCGCTGGAACCAAATCCTCAGCCAGGAGAATTCCGTTGGCGCTCGCGGGTTGCGCCTTTGCGTGGACCGGCACAGACAGCACGATAAAAACTCCGAGCACGACGCCGACGATATTCCGTATCCGACCGCGGCAGTGCGACCCATTCATGGCGTTAGCCGATACGCGCGACTTGGCGATTCTCTGATATTGGCGCCGCACTTTCATTTCCCGATCCCATTCAGAAATCCGGCTTGTCGGCCTCAGGTATCGGAACCGCACCCGATTTGTCGTCGGCAAAATAATCGCGAGGACCATCCGCGCAAATGGATTCTTGCCAAGGACCGCCCGACCGCGCCCCACGTCCACGCTCGAAGTCTACTTTCGCTTTCCAGGGCATGGTGAACGCGCCGGGGTCTTCGACGGTGAAAGTAATCTCGATATTTTTTCCGCTATTGTTGAGCCGGTAGCGCTCTATGACATGCAATTGCTTCGTATGCGGCGTCCGGAACCGGTCAATCGGACCGCTATCGTCCAATCCGATCGTATCGATGACCAGGGTGTCGCCATTCTCGTAATGGCCGACAGATTCGCCATATACAGAATAACCCGGATTCTTGCTGTGCGGCACATTCAGGTAAATGCGCCGCACCTGGGCATCGCGTTGATAGAGTATCCAAACCTCTTTCGGGGTTTGAACGAAAAATACGGGCTCTCCGGGGTAGAGCAGAAGGCCCGGAACACCACCCGGCCAGCATCTGGACGTCGGATAAAACGGAATGCCGCCTGCGAGCACCCGCTTGTTGTTGATGTCCATCAGCTTCTTGGCCCAGGGCTTCAGAATTGGGTTGTTTGTGTCCGCTACGCGCGTGTTGTAATCGGCGACGTATTCGTGGCCGGGCATATCCACGATCGGACCTGGCCCCGTATCGCCCGGCACTCTGAAATAAGCCGTGCCATTCATCAAAACCCAGGTCATCTTGTTCGAGGAGAAGTCGGGTGTCGCGCTGCCGGGCTCGCCGGCGGGTTGCGCGCGCAATGCCGGCCAACCGGTTACGGTGCATAGAAGCAGCGCCGTTCCTATCGATCGAGAAAGCAACCGGCGCGGCGTGGTGCGTTCGCTCATGACATTGTTTTCCTTGCGGGCCGAGTCGACGATCAGACGCCAGCGTCTTGTCCATTGTGACGGGTTTTTTTCGAACCGCAAAGAGCGATTGCTGCCTGGAGCGTCGGGCCCTTTACCATTGCGCAAGGCGCCGTTTAGCGTTGGGCCGTGACTGGGGTAAACTCGCCGAGCACGCAATCGTCTCCGGTCAGCGTGACATGGATGAACTGCTGATTGGAGCACACCAGATCGCCACTGTGCAGCACCTGGGTGTATGGGCTCACCTTCAGCATCGGGCAAACCGCCTTCAGGCGGTTGCTCCACACTTTGCCGTCACGCATGTGAAAGAGGATGGTCCTATCGTCCGATGCTTCGGTGCGCTGGATGTCGCGCACATTCAGGCAAACACTGGCCGGACGCGGCGCGGCGGCCGGGACACCCACAGGCGCGGAGGCTGCAAGCAGAAGCGCAAGGGCAAACGGCGTGATGAGGTTCATGACATCCCACTTCATTGCGCGGCCAGGTGTGCCGGGGCTGAGACCGCAACTTCCCCTATAGGGTAGTCTGGTAGGGCGCGGTCCATTCCCGTAAGAATACCACGATCGCCGCAAGGCCGTTGCTGTCGTTTTCACGCTCCGGTGCGATTTCCTTTTGAAGAGACTCCCCTCATGAAGGCGGCGGATTTCGATTACAGCTGTGCCGCCTCGATTCCCGAAGTCTGCCGATTGCTGGCCAGCGCCAATGGCGAGGGCAGGATCATCGCCGGCGGGCAGACCCTGGTTCCGCTTCTAGCGATGCGACTCGCGCGGCCCGCGCTTCTGGTCGATATCAATAGAATCCCGGATTTGCGGGGCATCGAATTCAACGACGGGGCCGTCACGATAAAGGCGTGCACGACACAAGCCGATGCGCTGGCGAGCGATGTCATTGGCAAGCATGTTCCGCTCCTCGCCAAGGCGCTTCGCCATGTGGGACACGGCCAGACGCGCAATCGCGGAACGATCGGGGGAAGCCTTGCCAATGCCGATCCGGTTGCGGAAATTTGCATGGCTGCGTTGGCGCTCGATGGCGAAATCCTCAGCCAGGGTCCGAAAGCGAAGCGCGCCATCCCCTGCAGCGAATTTTTGCGGGGCGCGATGACGACGGCTTTGGCATTCGACGAGTGTCTCACGGCCGTGCGGCTTCCGATTTGGGGGCACCCAGGCGGAGTAGGAAGCAGCTTCCAGGAAATGAGCATAAGGCGCAGCGATTTCGCCCTTGTCGCCGCCGCCGTCCAGGCATGGTTCGACGGCAAGGGCATCTGCCGCCATATCGCGGTTGTCGTCGGCGGATGCGGCCCAACACCGATGCGCGCATCGACCGCCGCGAAGCGTCTCATCGGCACACGCATCGAAGAAACCGACCTCGCCGAGGCCACGCGTTTGCTCCAGGAGACCATCGCACCGCAATCCGATTCTCATGCCTCGGCGGATTATCGGCGCCGCGTCGCGGGCGGGCTTGTGATGCGAGCGGTGCTGGAGGCGCGGCAGGAAGCCATGGAAGCGATCTAAAGCCGATGTCCGCTCACCAGATCACCGTCACCGTCAATGGCCGTACCCATACGGCGCAGGTTCCGGCGCGCCTCACGCTGGTTGATCTCCTGCGCGACGTCTTGCTGCTGACCGGCACCCACGCCGGATGTGAGCACGGTGTCTGTGGGGCATGTTCCGTTCTGCTGAACGGCAAACCGGTGCGTTCTTGCCTCATCTTCGCCGTGCAAGCCGACGGCATGGACATCGTGACAGTCGAGGGTCTCGCGCCCGAGCAGGAGACCTTGAGCATCTTGCAGGACTGTTTCTGGGAAACGCACGCTCTGCAATGCGGTTTCTGCACGCCCGGCATGTTGATCGCCGCGCGCGCTTTGCTCGCGGAAAATCCATCGCCTTCGGAGGAACAGATTCGCGAAGGGATCGGCGGCAATCTTTGCCGCTGTACGGGATACAAGCCGATTGTCGATGCGATTCTGCTCGCTGCCGAGCGGATGCGCGGGTCCAATGCGGGGGCGAACGATGCGCCCCCCGACTGAACCCGTGCGAAATTTCCGTTACATCTCGAAGAAGCGCCGCACCAAAGAGGATCGGCGCTTCATCGCCGGCGCCGGCCATTTCGTTGCCGACATCTCATTGCCCGGAATGCTGCATGTGGCATTGGTCGCGAGCCCACATCCCTTCGCGCAAATCATTTCCATTGATACGCAAGCGGCGCTAGCGCTCGACGGCGTGAAAGCCGTGCTCACAGGCGAAGAGCTCGCCCGCGCCACCGATCCCCTGATGAGCGGCCTCGATATTCCCAAGGTGCGCCGTTATCCGCTTGCCGTCGGGTTGGCGCGCTATGCCGGGGAATGGGTCGCCGCCGTGGCCGCCGAATCTCGCGCCGTTGCGGAAGACGCCGCGGAATTGGTCGAGGTCACCTATGAGCCGCTCACGCCCGTCCTTGATCCCGAACTTGCGATGGCGGCGGATGCGCCGATCGTCCATCCGGACCACGGCACGAATGTGCTGTTTCAGCGCAAATTCGTCTGGGGCGCGGTGGAATCCGATTTCGCCGCCGCGGATCACACGCTGTCCTTCCGCGCCCGCTGGAATCGCAGCGCGACGGTGCCCATCGAGACGTTTGGCGTGGTTGCGGCGTGGAACCCCGCAACCCGGCTCATGGACATTTGGGCGTCCATTCAGATGCCCAAATTTCCCGATCTCCTGGCACGGGCCTTGCGTCTTCCCGGCAATGCGGTGCGCGTGCATTTCGACGTCGATGTCGGCGGCAGCTATGGCGTCAAACGCGGGCTCAAACATAGCGTGCTGGCAGGCTATCTCGCCCGCAAACTGGGCCGGCCGGTGCGCCTGATCGAAGACCGCCTCGACAATATGCGCGGCGGCGACGCGCATGGGCCCGACAGAATTTTCGACATGGGCGTGGTGTTCGATAGAAGCGGCGTGATCCGCTCGCTGCGCATTCGCGCGGTGGACAATGTGGGCGCTCATGCCGGCCGTGCGCCGTTTCAGCTCGGCAAGCCCGTTGGCGCTATCGTCGGCCCCTACCGCATCGGCAGCGTGGAGTACGAGGCCATCAGCGTCACGACGAATATGACGCCGCAGGAAGCCGTGCGCGGTTTCGGACAAGCGCCCACCAATTTCGCCCTGGAGACCGCGGTGGACCGCGTGGCCCACGCGCTTAACATGGATCGCATCGAGGTCAGACGGCGCAATCTCATCCGCCACGAGGAGTTTCCCTACACCATACCGAGCGGCAGCACCTATGACAGCGGTGATAACCACGTGGTTCTCGACAAGGCGCTCGAGGCCGCCGGATATGAGAATCTGTTGCGCCGACGAGATGCGGCGCGCGCAGGCGGGAAGCTCGCGGGAATCGGAATTGTCTGCTGTCTCGAACCCAGTGGCGGCAATGCATCCTTCGAGCCGCTTTTCAATCCGAAAAACGAGACCACGACATGGATGGAAGCGTGCGGCATCAGAATCGACCTGAACGGCGCCATCATCGCGACGATGGGCACCTCATCGTCGGGTCAGGGGCACGAAACCCTGGTTGCGACAATCATTGGCGAAGTCCTCGAGCGCGATCCCGATACCATCCGCGTCATCCATTCCGACTCCCTGACGGCGCTGCCGAGCAACAGCCCCGTCGGCAGCCGCATGGCGATCATGCTTGGCGGTGCGGCGGCCAAGGCGGCCGATAAACTCAAACAGGCGATCATGGCGATCGGCGCGCACAGGCTGAGCGTCGCCGTCGATGCGGTGATCTATCGGGACGGCGATGTCGGCTTGGCGCAAGACCCGGCGCGCCGAATTGCATGGGACACCATCGTCGAAATCGCCCACCGCAAATTCCATCAATTGCCGCCCGGCATGGAGCCCGGACTTCAATCCATGCACGTCCTGGACGTGCCGACCGGTGGTGCGCTGCCCACGGCGGATGGACGCGTCCAGATGTACCCGTGCTATGCCTTCGAGGCGCACATCGTTTACACGGAAATCGATGCGATCACGGGACAAGTCGCTTTGCGCAAATATGTCGTCGGCCATGATTGCGGCACCATGATCAATCCCGACATCGTGCACGGCATGACCTATGGCGGCATTGCCCATGGGATCGGCGCCGCGCTCTATGAGCGCTTTTCCTATGACGAAAACGGACAGCTCTTGAGCGGCTCGTTCATGGATTATCTCATCCCCTCAGCCCATGAAGTCCCGGACATCGAGATCGTCGATCATTGCACCCCCTCCCCGCTTACCGCCTTCGGACAAAAGGGGTCGGGCGAAGCGGGTTATCTCGGCGCACCGGCCGCCGTCGCCTCGGCCATCAACGACGCGCTCTCCCCGCGCGGATTGAATGTCGCGACGCTACCCATTTCCGCATCCATGCTGGGCGAGCTCTTGGCAAACACCGCAAACGTTCCGCTCCCCATAAGGAATGACGAATGATCATCGATGTTCATGCGCATTATATCCCCGCGAGCCTGTTGGACGCGCTCTGCGCGCAGCG
>JAXDMY010000179.1:0-4447 GCA_034665805.1 Alphaproteobacteria bacterium | reverse complement strand
CGACACACGCACCTTGGCGATGATCTCGATGGAATTGGGATCGCGCCCCGCTTCGATGGCGCCTTCGCGCACGCGCGACGCGATTTCCTTGATCGTCGCGGGCGTGCCCATATTGATGAAGACGCCGTCGGAGATCTTGCCCACCAGCTTGGTCATCTGCGGTCCGAGACCGGCGAGATAGATCGGAAATTGCGGATGATCCGGCTGCCATGAAAGTTGGAAGCGCTTGCCCGTGTTGTAGATCTCGCCTTCATATTCGACGCGCTCGCCGGCGGCGGTCTTCTTCACGATGTCGATATATTCGCGGGCGCGCCGCAAGGGGCGGTCGAAGACGCCATTGTGCCAGGCAGCGATGGTCTTGTTGGCGACGCCAAGCCCAAGCAGAAGCCGCCCGCCGGACAAATCCTGAATCGTCGCCGATTGGATGCCGAGCGTCACCGCGCTGCGGCCATAGATGTGATAGATCGCGGTTCCGAGTTTCAGCTTGGAGGTGCGCGCGGCAATCGCCGAGAGCAGCACCAGCGGGTCGGTGCTGTTCGATTCACCCTTCCAGAACGCGCCGAAGCCCGCCTGTTCGATGGCGGGTGATAGATCGACGATGCCGCGAACCGGATAATGCGCCGCCGAATTCAGCTCGATGTCGTAATGCACTTGTCTCTCTCGCTTTCAGTGGGCTTGGCCCAAATACACGCTTTTGGGGTCAATCTCATCGCGCAGCAGCCGGAGCTCTTCGGCCGTTGGCAACGGCGTTAGGGGAACCACGTCCGGCACCTGCAAAGGAAACCCGGTATTGGCCAACACATCCTCCAAATCCACCCCCGGATGCAAGGAAACGAGTGTCGCCGAGTGGTTTTCCTTATCGAACCCCATCACGGCCTTGTCGGTGATGATGCGGTGCGGGCCGCCGCCCCGCAGGCCCAATTCCGCGCGGGGCCGGCCCCCGACGAAACCGGGGCTGGTCAGATGGGATACCGCGACGGGCAATTTGCGCTTCTCGTGACGCATGATGACGATCACCCGCTTGGCCAAGGACGCCACGTCATTGCCCCCGGCGCTGCCGTTGAAATAGCGCAAGCGACCCCCTTCGCGCGACAAGGTCGTGTTGATATTGCCGAAACGATCGACCTCCAGCGCGCCCAGAAACCCGGTGTCGACGAGACCGCGATGGAGATTCATCCCCATCACATCGAGAAAGCCGCTCCAGCACGTGGCGCGATAGAAGATCCGGGAATCGGCAAGCCCGACAGGCGTATCCTTGGGACGCATATTGGCGACGCCGATTTCGAGCAGCGGGGTGAGACTTGGCGCGTGCGTGGCTTTGGCGAGAAAGCAGGCGATCTGCGGCAGGCCGATGCCGACCACCACCGTTTCTTGGTCCTTGAGCTCATGCGCTCCGGCGGCAACCATGATTTCGGTGGCGCGGATTTCGGACATCTCAATAGCCCAGGACCGGATCGGCCTTCAGCGCAGCGAGATGCGCAAGCCCGCCGGATTTTTCGAGATATTCGCGATGGTCCTTGGTGCCTCGAATATAGGTGCCGATATAGTCGCCGATGCGCTCGGCTCGTTTGGAATGCTCGACATAGAGCTTCAGATGCGCGGCGTCGTAATCATAGCAGCCGAAGACCGCCGTCGGATGGGCGCCGAAGGGCTGATGGATGACGGCCTCGACGCGGTGCCCGGGAATGATGGTGCGCTCGGGCTGCCGTTGAATCTCTTCGGTCGGCACGATGGTTTCGGCGACGACGATGAGGCGCTTGGCGGCTTTGGCTTGCTCCTCATTCTCCCAGCGCGGCCCATCGATGCGGCAATTGCCGTCCGCGTCCGCGGTCTGGACATGCACGAAGGAGACATCGGGGGTGAGCGCGCTCAGGGCGATATAGCTCTCGCCCGTGAAGGGGCATTGCATGGGCTTCACGTCGCCTGCTCCGGGTCCGCGTTCGAGCCGCTCCAGGATTTCCGAGGCGATCAGCGATTTGATCGGGATGAAGGACAGCCCAAGCGCACCCGCCAGATAGCGGAAGCACAAAGACAGGCTTGTCCAATCCTCGAAGAGCAGCGAGCCCGTCTCGCGCGCCCGGTTGATGCAATGGACCGGGCCGAAGCGGTCCAGCGAGCCGCCTCCGATGATGAGGCGGGCGACCAGGCCCGCCCCTACCAGCAGGTCGGTGTCGAGTCCCGCGACGCCTTGGGAAACCACAAGGTCACGCTTTTGCTGGCGGATCAGCTCATGCACGATGGTGATGACATTGCGGGCAATCGCGAAGCCACCCAGCGCGATATGCGCGCCGTTCGGAACGGTCGCGACGATTTCGCTCACGGGTCTGATTTTGCCAGCCACGATAGAAGCTTAACCCTTTCGGCCGCGTGTTCGCAGCCGCCCCACGGCCCCGCTCTTAGAAGCAAAGCAGGGATCAGGCAAGATGCGCGGGATCCGGCTGCTCTCGGTCCCGGAAAGCACTTGTTAAGGTCGTTTCAATTCCACCGACGAACCACAATTTGCTAACCCTCCATCGCCATTATCGAAGAATGCGCACCGACTCCACTTTTGGCCGGCAGCTGCCTACCGGCTACACCGACGAGGCAGCATGACAAGTCCCCTTTCGAGCTCCACGGGAACTACAGCTGCACCCAAAACACCGCAGCTGGACGATGCGAAAAAACAGCTATTCGCGGAGAAGATGCGAGTCGCCAAGCAAGCGTTGGCGGATCTGAAGCGCAGCGCCACGCGCCCGAACAATGAGCAGAAGGCTCACGCCAAAGAGAAATTGGAAGCCCTGCGGAAACGGCTGCAGCAGCTTCGAATGATGGGAGGCACGCCCCGCCAAATCGCCGCACTGGCAAAAGAGCTTCAGGACGCCGTGAAGGCTTACGGCGGCGCGGGCATATCGTCCGCCGAGGCCGGGTTGTCGTCTGAAGACTCAACTCAGGCGGCGCAGAAGGCCCCCGATGATACTGTGCACAACGACGCGAGCGCAGAGCCAAGTGCTGCTGCAGAGCTGGCATCCCCCACAGTGCCTGCCGCGGCCGCCGCCGACGATGCAGCCAAGCCCTCCAACGCGCCGGAGGACGGCAAACCGGCAAACCCCTACGACAAAGCGATTGCAGCAAATGCGGAGAGCGTCGCAATGGCGGCCCGCAACTCTTCCCAGAGCCAGGAAGATCGAGATTTCCTCTCGAAGGCCCGCCTTCTTGCCAAGCAGATCAAGGCAGCTGCAGTCGAGGCAGCTCAGAAGGCGCACCAGGGCGGGAAAGCGCCCGATGTGGCGGATGCCACGGACGCGGTGAAAGCGGCAGAGGCGGCGGAGAAGTCCATAGCGGACGTCCAGCAATCTATTGGCGGCGCAGCGCTCAGCGTGATTTCCGTTAGCGTTTGAAGCTGTTCAAACCATCGATTCCAGCGGTTTCCCGGGATTGGGGCAACCGGCAATCGTTGGCCTCTACTTCGACTGAGCCCTTGCGCGCACGCAATACAGTGTTCTGCCACGGCCGTCCGATGATCAGTTCGTCTGAAATTCCCGTGCGCATGGGGACTTAGACCTTGTGGACCTGCTAGAGTGCGGGCAATAACGCCAGCCACTCTGGGAGGAGCATATGGCAGACGAAAAGATCCCACGCCGCGATTTTCTCAAAGCGGCCGGCGCCGCAGGCGCAACAGGCGCCGCGCTGGCGACGGGCCTTGCCGCCTGCAGCGCGGAGAAGACAACGACCGCCGAGGCCACTCCAGCCACGGAACCGGAAGTCTGGCTCACCTTGAATGCGACCGAAGCCGCGTTCACCAAGGCCGCGGTGGATACGCTCATTCCGGCGGACGAACTGACGCCGTCGGGGACGGATGTCGGGCTTGCCAGTTTCATCGACCGCCAACTTGCGGGGGCCTTCGGCAATGGCGCCAGGCTCTACCGGCAAGGGCCGTTCCTGCCGGCAAAGCCCGAGCTGGGCTACCAACTGGCGCTTAGCCCGCGCGAGTTCTACCGCGCCGGCGTGGAGGCAACCAATGAATGGACCAAGAAAACCTATGGCAAGGAATTCGACCGCTTAACCCCGGAGCAACGCGAAGAGACGCTGAAGGCTCTGGAAGAGGGCAAGCCTGAATTCGCCGGTTTCAGCAGCGCACTGTTCTTCGATGCGCTTCTGACTTTGACGCAGGAAGGCTTCTTCGCCGATCCCATGTATGGCGGCAACAAGAACAAGGTGGCGTGGAAGATGATCGGCTTTCCCGGTCTGCCCGCGAGCTATCGCGACGAGATCAAGACTTATTACAACAAGAAATACGACAAGGAACCGCAATCGATTGCGGACTTCTCGTAAGGGGGCGGCGCGATGGTCACGAAACTCAAAGAGGTCGATGCGGTCGTCATCGGCATGGGCTGGACGGGAAGCATCCTATCGCGCGAGCTGACCAAAGCGGGGCTCAACGTGGTGGGTCTGGAACGCGGCGCGATGC
>JAXDMY010000178.1:0-10718 GCA_034665805.1 Alphaproteobacteria bacterium | reverse complement strand
GCCAATCCCTATCTCGTCATGGCGGCGATTCTCGCAGGGCTACACCATGGCATCGTCAACCGAATCGATCCCGGCCCTCCGGCCGTCGGCAATGTGTCGCGCGAGCCGGACCCGGCGCTCCCGTTCTCCCTGGAAGACGCGTTGAAGCTGCTGGAAAAGGGAACCGTGCTGCCGTCCTATTTCGGCGCGGAAACCATCCAGCTCTACCGGGAGACCAAGACCATCGAACTCGCGCGCTTCAAAAAGCTCATCAGCGCCGAAGAATATGAGTGGTATCTCTGATCTTGCGCTCGCCTACCCTAGCGGGACCGGCTGCCGCGACGGCGAGAGCGCATGCCGGTCGGGCTCCAAGAGGCTGATACGTCCCAAATCCGCGAGGGTGCGCTTCTGTTCATCGACCGTGACGGCATCCGCATAGCGCTGGCCGAATGCGAAATCGGCGGCGGCGTAACCTTTCATGTCGTGAACATCGGCGGCCAAGTCTTGATCCCGCGCCTCGATGGTCAGAAAGAGCCGGACGTCGTCCTTTTCCAATCTCTCGGGCCCATAATTGAAAAGCGGGCTCTCGTCGTCGATCGGATGCATGAGTGTCCAAGTCAACGCGAAAATCGGAAGCCGCGATCGCAAGAGCTTCAGATCATGGACGCGCCGGAAAATCTCACCCTCCGACGTGTGCTCGATCAAGAGGACGCCCAGCCGAGCCGTGACGTCCGTTAAGAGACCCATCCGCCCATTTCCGATTCGTACCATCAGATGCGGTTTTCCATTGCGGGTCGCGACCACAACCTTCTCGGCGTAGATGATCTTGGCTTTGGGTTTGGAAAACCGGACGAAGATGAGCCCGGTCATAATGGCGGTAAACGTCAAACCGAAAATGATCTCGACCGCGGAAACAACATGGCCGTAAAGCGAGTTCGGCGCCATTTCTCCGTATCCCACGGTCGCCAGCGTCTCCAGGCTGAAGAAAAATGCATCCGAAAAGGATCCCGGGTGGGCATTTTGAATGGAATCGGGGCGCAGGACGTAAAGACCGGCGAACACCACATTGATAAGGAGGTCAAACGCCAATAGGGCCAAAAAGAACCGAGGCCATGAGGTCTGGATCGCATGATGATAGGTGTCTCGGAAATCGAACCGGCTGACGCCCCTCTTGCGCAGCTCAAACGCGCCCAAGCGCACGGTCATGGTCCGTTGATTGTTCTTCCACTGCGTAGGGTCGGTCATTGCGTCATCACCAAGAGTGCTCATTGCTTGCGAAGCATAGCCTAGGGCGATCTTGCATGGGCCCGTCGGTTGCGCGCGGGTACCCGACGGTCTTGCCGCAGTCTAGCCCCTCAAAAGCACCGATCACGATTCCGTGAAGCAGGTCCGCCACCCACCCGAAACACAATGATGTAGAATGCTTATGGCTACGGGATCCGGGGAGGGAACTGCCATGAAAAAACTATTCGCCGCGCTTTTATTGCTTCCGCTTGCTCAAAGCACAGCTTTTGGTCCGGCCGCCCAGGCCGCTCAGGCTCCTGCGGGTGCCCCTGGTGGCGGCGGCAACGCCGCGGCGCTGACAGGCAATGTCGCGAACGGAAAAATGTATTGGGACAGCAACCTGACCGCCTGCAAGAATTGCCATGGCGGCATGGGCGAAGGCGCGTTCGGGCCCGATCTCGCCGGCCGCGGATTGAACACCGTGCAGGTCCTGCGCGCGGTTCGCCAGCCTTGGGGAATCATGCCGAGGTTCAACGGAACCCAGCTTAGCGGTCAGCAGGCTGCCGATGTCGCCGCGTATTTCGCCAGTGTGCCGAAACGGCCCACGCCGGGCGCGTGGCGGTTCGAAGCCAAAGCCGGTGACCCAGCGGGACTTCGCCGGCTCATCAATATGGGTTGCGCGCAATGCCATAGCCCGCAGTTCCAAGGCCCACGCGGGAATATGGGCGCGACGAACATGAGCTTCGATGATTTCGAGAACCTAGTCTACAACCACACGACTGCGATCCACCAACTCAGAATCTCCCGTGGCGGAAATGCCAACGGCAACGTCGACATGGGCGATTACAACCGCGAACGCGTGACGCCCGCGACGCTGCGGCAGATCTACAATTGGGCCCGCGACGATATCGGATTCCGCGCTCCCATGGTGGCGCAGATCAGCAAACCTCAGATGGGCCCGACCGGCGCGTCCTACACCGTCAACGTCACCAATGGCGGCATCCAGGGCAGGGGCATCATCGCCGAAGGCGTGAATGTCAGCCTTATTGTTCCCGCCGGCACGAATGTGGTCGCGGCCAACGGGCCGGGCTATCAGGGAACCCATATGGACGGCGGAAATATGGTCGCCACATGGGTGCTGCCGCGCAGCGCTCCGGGCGACAAGGCGGACCTTACGATCACCCTCTCCAAGGCGGGAACGGCGCAGGACAATCTGCGCGGCAACATCAAATGGGCGAAGCCCGGACCGCGCCAGGGTCAGAATGCGGACGTGGTGAATATCAACCCGCCTGCGGCCTGATATTTCGCAAAAATCACAAAGCCGGCCTCCTCGCAGGAGGCCGGCTTTCTTTCGTCTGGAATATCTTCGCCTAATCTCGTTTGATTGGTTAGGCTAAAAACCCGCGAGCATGACGGGAGTGGTTCATAGTGCGCAGTGTTGTTCGGTCGAGCGTCTGGGGTTTGGTCGCGTGTCTCGCCTGCACATCGCTGCCGGTATGGCCGGGGCACAGCGAGGAATCGTCCGTTCCCAATTTCGCCGGCGTATGGGCGCGGTCGACCTTCGGTTGGGAGCTGCGGTCCTCTGGTCCCGGGCCTTTGAAGAATTTGCGGCGCCGCCCCAATGGGAGCAGCGACGCACAGATGCTGGTGGGCGACTACAACAGTCCGATTCTCAAGCCCCGCGCGGCCGAGATCGTGAAACAGCACGGCGAGATTTCTCTGGCCGGACAGGCCTTTCCCGATCCCTCGAACCAGTGCGCGACCATGGCCCCGCCCTATATCTTGCGGATCAACGAGATGGAGATGGTCCAGCAGCCGCACATGGTAACCATCCTGTACATGCAGGACCACCAGTTCCGCCGTATACGGATGAACGACTCACACCCCAAAGACGTGGTTCCTTCCTGGCATGGCGATTCCGTCGGTCATTATGAGGGTGACACGCTGGTGGTCGACACGGTGGGAATCAAGGTCGGCCCCGCCTCCATGGTAGACATGTACGGCACGCCTCATAGCGAGCAGCTCCATGTCGTCGAACGGTACCGCATGGTCGAGGAGGACGTGGCCAAGGCGTCCAGCGCGCTCAACGACAAGGAATATGGCCGCGCCGACGGTCCGGCCGCCGACGGCGTATTTGTCGACTACGGATACAAGGGCAAGGGGCTGCAGGTTCAGTTCACCGTCGAGGATCCGATGATGTTCACGACGCCCTGGTCGGGCTCGGTCACCTATTTGAGGGCCGCGAACGATTGGGAAGAACGCGTCTGTGCCGAGAACATTTTCGAATATTATTCCGGCAAAGACACCGGAGTTCCTTATGCCGACAAACCGGATTTTTAGAGCGGTTTGCGTTGTAGCGGAGTCGGTCCATCCCCCCTTCGTCGTCCTTCGGACGACACCTCCCCCGCGCGGGGGGAGGAAACGAACCGACGCTCACCCCAGCATCTTGGAGACCATTTCGTAGAGATTGGCGGACAGGCCGCGCCCTGACGCGATGAGTTCAAGCTCGCCGCGCATCAGACGCTGGCGTTCGGCATCGTAGCGCCGCCAGGCCTCGAACGAAGCCGCCATGCGCGCGGCGGTCTGCGGATTGATGGCGTCGAGCGTCTGCACCACCTCCCGCACCAGCCGGTAGCCGGCGCCGGAGCGATCATGGAAACGAAGCGGATTGCCCATCGCAAAGGCACCGATGAGCGCGCGCACGCGATTGGGGTTCTTCAGGGAAAACACCTTATGGCTCATCAGAGCCCGCACGCGCTCCGCCGTATCGCGCCGTGGCGACATGGCCTGCAGGCCCATCCATTTGTCGAGCACCAAAGGATCGGCCTGGAAGCGGTCGTGGAAATGCGCAAACGCCGCATCCCGGCGGGGGCTGTCCATGCGCGCCAGCGCGGCCAATCCCGCGGTCATCTCGGTGATATTGGTGGCCGCGCGGTAATGATCATCCGCGCGCACCGCCGCACCCTCGTCATCCGCCGCGGTGAGAAAGCGCAAGACGGAGTTGCGCAGGGACCGCCGCCCTGCGGACGCGGCGTCGGGGCTGAAGGTGGCGCGCGATTCCAGCCTGCCGTAAAGCGCCGTCAGCGCCGGGCCATGAGCCTCGGCAATCTTTCCGATGAGAGCATTGCGCGCCTGATGAATGGCTTCCGGATCGATCGGAGTGAGGGCGAGAGCCAGTTCGCTTTCGCTCGGTGGAAGCAACATCAGCGCCGTAAAGGCATGATCCTCGCCGGCACGATCGAGCACCCCGCCGATGGCATCGATATAGATCGAATCCGCGTGCGGCGGCCGGCCCGACTGCACGTCCTGGATCATCGCCAGAAGGACGTCCGTGGAAAGAAGCTGACCGGCTTCCCAGCGATTGAACGCGTCGGTGTCGCGGCTCATCAGAAAGGCGCGTGTTTTCGCATTCGTCGCCGTCCGGATGATGATTGGCGCCGAAAAGTTGCGCCCGATCGACAGCACGGGTTCCTCGGCCACACCGGTGAAAACATAACGGCGCTCCGGTGCGGTCAATTCCAGCACGCGCTCTTCGGGTCCGACCTCGTTCTCGCCTTGGAGCGTAAGCGGCAACGCCTTGCCGCTCGCTTTGCCGATAAGGCCGAGCGCAACGGGAATGTGCATGGGCTGCTTGTCCGGTTGCCCCGGTGTCGGCGGAACGCGCTGTCTGAGCTTCAAGGCATAGGTCTTAGCCGCCCGATCATAGTCGCCATCGGCGTGAATTTCCGGCGTGCCCGCTTGCGAGTACCACAGCCGGAATTGATCGAGGCGGCGCCCGGAAACATCTTCGAAGCAGCGCACGAAATCTTCGACCGTCGCTGCCTGCCCGTCATGACGGTCGAAATAAAGATCCATGCCCTTGCGGAAGAATTCGGGCGTGACAATCGTGCGCAGCATGCCGATGACTTCGGCGCCCTTTTCATAAACCGTCGCGGTGTAGAAATTGTCGATAGCAATATAGGACTGCGGCTGCACCGGGTGGGCGAGGGGGCCGGCGTCTTCTTGGAACTGCCGAAGTCGAAGATCCTTCACATCGGTGATGCGGCGTACGGCATGCGAGCGCATGTCGCCGGCGAACCCGGTCTCGCGGAAGACCGTGAGACCCTCTTTGAGCGAAAGCTGGAACCAGTCTCGGCAGGTGATCCGGTCGCCGGTCCAATTGTGAAAATATTCGTGCCCGACCACGGATTCGATCCGCGCGTAATCATCGTCGGTCGCCGTCTCGGGGCTGGCGAGCAGCACCTTGTCGTTGAAGATGTTGAGGCCCTTATTCTCCATGGCGCCGAAATTGAACGCCGATACCGCGACGATCATGAAGATGTCGAGGTCGTATTCTCGGCCATAGCTTTCTTCGTCCCAGCGCATCGAGCGCTTCAGCGAATCCATCGCATATTCGGCGCGCGGCTCATTGCCATGTTCGACATAGACGCGCAGATCGATCGTGCGGCCGGTGAGCGTCCGATACTCATCGCGGATATGGCCGAGGTCACCGGCGACCAGGGCGAAGAGGTAACTCGGCTTGGGGAAGGGATCGCGCCAGCGCGCGAAATGGCGTCCGCCCACAAGATCGCCGGATTCGACCAGATTGCCATTGGACAACAGCACCGGCGAAGTCGCCTTGTCGGCCTCGATGCGCGTCTCGAATTTCGCGAGATTATCGGGGCGGTCGAGGAAATAGGTGATGGAGCGGAACCCTTCCGGCTCGCACTGGGTGCAATAGATGCCGTTCGACATATACAGACCCTCCAGCGCCGTATTCTCGGCCGGAGCAATCTCGGTCACGATTGCAAGCGTGAAGGAAGCGGGCGGCGCATGGACCGTCAGCGTGTCCATATCCACAGCGTAGGCGGATGAGTCCAGGGACTTCCCGTCCACGGCGATGGAGACGAGCGTCAGCCCATTCCCGTCCAGCACCAGGGGCTCGGGCGATGCGGCGCGGCGCTCGACCTTCATCGTCGCACCGACGCGCGTCGCCGTGCCGTCGAGCTGGAAATCGAGGGCAATTTCGAGGATGCGATAGGGCGGAGGCGCGTAATCCTTCAGGTGAACGGCGCGCGGCTCGGCAGTTTTCATTGTGCGGTTCCCAATCCCCTGGCGAAGAGACCCCATATAACCTGCGAACCTACGCTGGCGGAAGGTTTGCTATTAAACGCGCGACAACGTGCGGGCGGCGCCGATCAATACGGCCAAAATCAGAAGCCGAGCGGAAGATCCTCGTTCAAGCGTTTGGTCAGGCCGAAGCAATAAAGCGACATCGGACCGTTGCGCGACCAATAGGCGAGGGTTTGGTTCTGGGGCTGCTTCCAAGGAAGGGAACCCGCGAGCCGGGCGGCATCGAGACGCTTGGCGTCGGCGCAGAACACGCCGTGGGACAGCCGCATCGCCAGATCATCGAGATCGGTCGCAAGATTTTGCATCGCGTGTTCGATGGTGGCGAAGTCCGGCGGGTCAAACTGATCTTTTAGTTGGGGTAGCAGGGTGCTCGCGCCTTCGAACTGCCGTAGCGGGATTCGAAATTCTCGTAATCGGAGGCTGTTACAGGCGCGGGCGCCGCGGCTACGAGGAATGCGGCAATCGCCAATCGCGCCAACATAGAAGACCTTCCGCCAGCCGGCGGCCGGGAGTGTGCGCCCCTTATCCCGCGTCGCTCAAGCGGCTGCGTCCGAGCGGATCGGCATCGAGGAGCCTGCCCGACAGAGCGCCCAGCCAATCCAACCCCGCGGCCAAGCGGACATTTTCGCCGATCACGATGATGGCCGGCGTATCGGCCACCGCCGCCGCTTCGCCCAGCGCCGCCAATCGCGTCACCATCGTCGTCTGCCCTTCGAGCGAGGCGTTGCTGATGATGGCGGCCGGTTCATGGCCGGAGCGGCCGGCCTCGATCAGCTTTGCCGCAATCGTGCCGGCATGTTTGCGCGCCATATAAAGCACGATGGTGGGCGAGCCCTTGGCGATCGCAGCCCAATCGAGATCGGGCGCCGCACCGCTGGCGCCGCTTCCCGTGATGAAGGTGACCGCCTGGTTGGTATCGCGATGGGTCACGGGAATACCGGCATAGGCGAGGCCGCCGATCCCGGCTGTCACTCCGGGCACGATGCGGAAGGGGACATTCGCCCGCACCAAAGCCATCGCTTCTTCGCCGCCCCGGCCGAACACGAAGGGATCGCCACCCTTGAGCCGCAACACGCGCAGGCCCTTGCGGGCGTCGGAAATCAGCCGCCGCGAAATGCTCTCTTGCGATGGCGAGGGCCTGCCGCCGCGCTTGCCCGCATCGATAATCCGCGCGTCGGGGCGGGCCAGCGTCAGCATAGCCTTGTTCACCAGCGCATCCGTCAAGATGACATCGGCTTCGGCGATCGCGTGGAGCGTATGCAACGAGGCCAGCCCAGGATCGCCCGGACCCGCGCCCGCGAGCCACACCCAGCCCGGCTGGAGGCGAGGCAGGGCAAGCGTTTCCGCCAGCCGCCGCAGGCCCGCGCGATTGTCGGCACCCAGTATGATTGCGCTGCTCATTCTACAATTTCCATTATGTGTAAAATATCATATCACATACAAAGAATGTTCAAAAGGGCAATGCCACCCCCGTGCTACGCTTCCACCATCTGGGGGATTTAAGAGTGCGGGCGCGACTTTTCCTTGCGGTTATAGGGTCTGTTTTGACGGCGCCGGCCTATTCCGCGGAAAGCTGGCGGGAATATACCTATCCTGAAGACGGCTTCTCGGCGAGCTTTCCCGCAAAGCCGGTCATCGCAAAACGACTCGCCAAGACCTCTCAGTCGCGGAACCGCGCCGTCCCCGAACGGATTTATTCGGTCAACCAAGGCGGCGTCATCTACAGCGTCAGCGTGATGGATTTTACCAAAGCAGAAGCGGACCCGGATATCGCGGTCGGTGAGATTGCTTCCACTTTGAAGGGTTTGGGCCGGCTGGCCTTCGACGAGTCGATCTATACGGATTTCATGCATGGCCGTGAGATCGTCGTGATCGGCGAGGACGGCACAAGCTACACCGACGGAATCTTCTATGTCAGACGGCTTCTTTATCAGATGAAAGTGGTTTATCCGGCCGTCAATAGCGACCCGGCGGGTTCTTCTGGCATCAGCATCTTCCTGACCCAATTCCATTTCACCAACCCCTTCTGACCGTCCGCCTCACGGTTTCGGGACCGCGGCACCGTCAACTCTGTGGCAGAGTATGTCGTCCAAACGGGGGATCGGAATGCGGGCTATCGGCATTATCGGCGTCGCGGCGATATGTTTCACGGGCGCCGCCTACGCGGCGGAGGGTGGGTGGCAGGAGTTCAGCTACCCCGAGGCCGGCTTTGCCGCGCAATACCCCGACCGCCCCAAGCTTGAGACACGGGACTATAAGACCGCGCAGATCCCTGCTGGAATCGTCAAGGAGCGGGTCTATTCGTTCAATTCCGGTGGCGTCGTCTACGCGGTCCAGATCGCGGACTTCACCCGCACGCGGGCCGAAAAGGACCGCACCATCGATGAAGCCGCCAAGAACCTGATCAGCCTCGGCCGGGTCACGCACGACGTTTCCGGCCGCATCGATTGGCATTACGGGCGCGAGATTCGCGTCGAGGACAATGACGGGACCAGCTACACCGACGCGATCTTCTTCATCGACAACCAGCTGTATCAGATCAAAGTCACCTATCCGGCGATGAACACCGACCCGGCCGGCTCATCGGGCATACATTTCTTCCAGCAGGCGTTTCGCCTGCTGCGCTGAAGCTCAGGAGGTCTTTGTGTTGCGTAGCGTCGCCCTGATCTTCGCCATGGTGCTCCTCGCCGGAACTGCGACTGCGCAAGGTTGGAGGGAATACACCTATCCCGATCTCGGATTCTCCCTGCATTTCCCCGGCGATCCAAAAATCGAAGACGCCACCTATATGACGGCCAGCGGCATCTCCGTGCCGGCACGCATTTATTCGCTGAATCAGGAGACCAGCGCCTATCGGATGATCGTGGCCGATTTTTCGCGCCGCACGAACCTCAACGACAGACAGGTGATCGATCTGGCCATCAAGACGCTTGCGCAAGAGGCGGAGGTCAAGCTCGACATACAAGCGCGGGTCAGCCGGGTTTTCGGCCGTCAGCTCAGCCTCGTTAACAAGAATGGCAGCCGGTCGAGCGTGGCTCTGTTCTATTACCAGCGTCGCCTCTATCAGATTCAAGGTACCGTTCTTCCGGCAAACCCCGATCCTTCCTCCGGCGAGGCGATTCGGTTTCAGCAATCGTTGCGCTTCACCAACAACGCGTCGCGGCTCTTCAACAACGATGTGGCGCGGCTGCTCGGCTTGGACAATGCGTTCGGCGCGAATGTCCGGTTTGAGGGTCGCTAATTCTCTGGCGTTCTCCGCGCCCCCGCTCTAGAGAGTCCTACCACTCGACTCACGAGCCCCTTTCGATGTTCGGCATCCCGAAAAGCGATCTCATCCCCAATAGCTTTGACTTTGAATTCCAGCCCTTGATCACCGCGAACGGGTTTCGCGAATATGATGCGCGCTGGCTCTTTCCCAAGGAGATCAATCTCATCGGGGTCCAGGCGCTGGGCCTTGCGCTCGGAACCTATTTTCACGAACGGGGAATCGAGCCCAAAGTCGTGGTGGGACATGATTTCCGCTCCTACTCGCTTTCCATAAAACAGGCCCTCACGCTCGGCCTCATGTCGGCGGGCTGCGCCGTGCATGACATCGGCCTTGCCCTCTCCCCGGTCGCCTATTTTGCGCAATTCGCGCTCGATGCGCCGGGCGTCGCCATGGTCACGGCCAGCCACAATGAGAATGGCTGGACCGGCGTGAAGATGGGCGCCCAGCGGCCGCTCACGTTCGGCCCTGACGAGATGACGCGGCTGAAACAGATCGCCCTCTCGGGTACGGCACGCGCGCGGCCGGGTGGCAGCTACACGCGCGTCGAGAACATGCGCGAGACCTATCTCGACGCGGTCACCAAGGACAAACGCCTTTCACGCCCCATCCGCGTCATCGCCGCTTGCGGCAATGGCACGGCCGGTGCCTTCGCGCCCGAAGCCTTGCGCCGCATCGGCGCCGACGTCGTACCGATGGATGCCGAGCTCGACTGGAACTTTCCGAAATACAATCCCAACCCCGAAGATCTGCACATGCTGCACGCGATGGGGCAGGCGGTGCGGGAATCGGGAGCGGAACTCGCGCTCGGCTTCGATGGTGACGGAGACCGCGTCGGCGTGGTGGACAATGAAGGCCACGAGATCTTCGCCGACAAGGTGGGCGTGCTGATCGCGCGCGATCTGTCCTCAAAGATAAAGAACGCGAAATTCGTCGTCGATGTGAAATCCACCGGCCTCTTCGAAGTCGATCCGGTGCTGAAGGCCAATGGCGCGGTCACGGATTATTGGAAGACTGGCCATTCCTACATCAAGCGGCGCACGGCGGAGCTCGGCGCGCTGGCGGGGCTGGAAAAGAGCGGCCATTATTTCTTCAATCCGCCGATCGGCCGCGGCTATGACGATTCCATCGTTGCCGG
>JAXDMY010000177.1:0-6239 GCA_034665805.1 Alphaproteobacteria bacterium | reverse complement strand
GAAGCCACGTTGGCCTTTCCCTGGGCCACATCCTTCCCGACCCGCTTGCCTGTCAGGGTGCTGTCTCCTTCAAGATCGAGGAGGTCATCGGCGATTTGATAGGCCAGGCCCAGTTCGGAACCATAGGCGGTCAATGCCTGGCGCGCCGGGCCCGAAGCCTTGCCCATGATCGCACCGGCCTCGCAGCAAAAGGTGAAAAGCGCGGCCGTCTTCATGCGGGCAAGACGTGTGATCTCCGGAAGTTCCGTTTGGGTCCGCGCCACCGAAATATCCATCATCTGACCGCCGACCATCCCGCCATGGCCGGCCGCGGCTGCAAGTTTGGCGATCAGTTCGCAGCGCACGAACGGATCGCCATGCGCCTCGGGCGAGGCAAGGAGGCCGAAGGCCAAGGTGAGAAGCCCGTCACCGGCCAGAATCGCCGTCGCCTCGTCGAACGCTTTGTGCAGCGAGGGTTTGCCGCGCCGCATGTCGTCATCGTCCATGGCGGGAAGATCGTCATGCACCAGCGAATAAGCATGCACGCACTCCACCGCTGCCGCGACCCGGCCCAGGGCGCGCCTGTCGACGCCGAACAGCCGTCCGCCCTGCAGCACCATGAAAGCGCGCAAGCGCTTACCCGCCCCCATTGCGGCATAGCGCATAGCTTCCAGGAGCCTCGCCTCCGGACCCGCCGGCTTGGGCAGCAAGGCGTCGAGCGTGGCTTCGAGGAAAGCGGCGCATTCCGCGAAAGCGGGTTCTATCGGCGCGCGGGGATTCATAAACGATGCCTTTTACAATTCCATCGGCTCGATGCCCTTGGCGCCCTCGGGACCAAGAACAATCTTTTCCAAGCGTGCTTCCGCGCCTTTCAGCTTCTTTTCGCAATGGGCTTTCAGCGCCGTTCCACGCTCGTAGAGCGCAATGGAATCTTCCAGATCCACTTCACCCTGTTCCAGCCGCGAAACGATATCCTCGAGCTCGGCCAGGGCAGCCTCGAAGCTCAATTCTTCGACCGCGCGCGCCGCGCCACCGCTCTTTTCCGCCATCGCCAGTCCCTTAATTCTGTGCTCAAGCCGCCATCAGCGCCCGCACATGGGCTGCCGCCGAGCGGGCCGTCGCATCCAGGTCATATCCCCCCTCGAGCGCGGAGACAACGCGGCCCTGACAGCTTCGCTCGGCCAACGCACAAAGGGCTTCGGTGGCCCAGCCAAAATCGCTTTCGTCCAGACGCAATTGCGCCAGCGGATCGTCGCGGTGGGCGTCGAAGCCGGCCGATATGATGACAAACTCCGGCTCAAATCGCGCGAGCGCCGGCAGAATCACGAGCTCGAAGGCGCGGCGGAATTCGCTTCCCCCTGCCCCTGGGGGAAGGGGCACATTGACAATGTTGCGCGCAACACCGGTTTCATCCGCCCTGCCGGTGCCCGGATAGAGCGGCGATTGATGGGTCGAGCCGTAGAACAGGTTTGCATCGCGGGTGAACATGTCCTGGGTGCCATTGCCGTGATGGACGTCGAAATCCACGACTGCGATTTTTTTCAGCCCGTGAACGGCGCGCGCATGCAATGCGCCGACCGCGACATTGTTGAAGAGGCAAAAACCCATCGCGCGCGTGGGCGTCGCATGATGGCCGGGCGGGCGCACGGCGCAGAACGCATTCTTGACCTCCCCGGCCATCACCATATCGACGCCAAGGAGAACCGCGCCGGCAGCGCGCAAAATCGCCTCCCCCGTCCCCGGTGACGCGATCGTATCGGAGTCGAGTTGGGCGAATCCCGATTGCGGAATGGAGTCCAGAATCTCGCGGATGAAATCGCGGGAATGGACCCGGGCGAGCGCGTCCTCGTCCGCCTTCGGCGCCTCTTTGCGCAGCAGAACGCCGAACGGTTCGCCCGCCAAGGCGTTCAGCACCTCTTTGAGCCGCTCCGGACGCTCCGGATGGCCGCGGGGCATCTCGTGTAGCAGGCAGGCGGGATGGGTGATGAGTGCGGTGGTCATCGTCAATGGACCTCCAGATCGTCCATCATCGAGGTGGGGAATTCATATTTCAATGGCACGTCTTTCGCGTTTGGACGCACGCGATCGAAAAAATGCACGGCTTCGACGCTCCCCCCACCCGCCCAGACTTCCGGCGTCGCCAGCTTCCACTTTTTGCGGAATTCCTGATAGCCGGTTTCGACCATCCCCATACGCCGGTCGCGGGCTTCGTCAAGAGTCAAAGCCTGGACGGCCATCTCATGTTTGACGTGTCCGCTGCCCTCATGGAACAGCCACGCGCCCTTGGCGCAGACCAGCTTGAAACCGGCCAGATGCGCGCGCACGCCATAGTCGACATCGCCAAAATAGCCGAAGAACCGCAGGTCCAGAACGCCGATCCGTTCGATCAGGGATCGCTTCAGCAGAATCGCATCCCCCGACAGCACCTGGTCCTCGACATAGCGGCAACCGTTCGCGCCGAAGATGTTGCGCGAAAAATTGTCGATCTCCGGGAACGTCTTCAGATGCTCCTTCGGTTCAACGCAATGCTCCGGATGGCTGTCCGTGTAATTGGACGTGCCCCGTATGATTCCGAACTCCCGCGAAAGCGAAGAGACCAGAAGAATGGCCTGAATGAAGCTTGGCGTCACCAGCATGTCATTGCTGACGAAGAAGACGATATCGCGCGTCGCAAAGTGAAGCCCGATCGAGAACACCCCCGAATAATGCTGGTGCTTGCGCGACCGCACAATCTTGGTTTCATGACCGATGGCGTTTGCGCGATGCAGGCGGAAAGCGTCAAGGATTTTTTCCTCGGGCGCGGAGGCGTCATCGACGAGAATGAACTCGCAATTCAGATTGAGCCGCGAGACCGAAAACAGGATGGTGGCGAGGCACGTCGCGGTGAATTGCGCGTTGTTGCGCGCGGGAACGATGATGCTGGGCACCAGCAGAGTCCTTGGGCCGGAAGATCAGAGCGACAATAGCAAAGATTTCAACTGCCGCGCATGATTTGACCAGGTCCTTGCCTCCTCAACAATCCAGGCCGCGCCGGCCTCGCCGATGCCCTTGCGCAGGGCGGTGTCGCTGTAGAGCCGTTCCAGCGCTTCCACGATCTCTTCCACATCGGATTCGCCCCACCCTTCCGTGCCCGCAAGAGGATAATCGCGCAATGCGCGCTGGCGCGTCAGCGGCAACGAGTTCCCCTCGGCGATCAGATCCTTGACCCCCGTATTGGCGGCAAGAATGACCGGCACGCCGCAAGCCATGGCCTCCTTGGCGAGCAGATTGGTGCACGCCTCGGCGCGCGAAGGCGCCAAGGCGCAGTCCATTTCGCGTAAGAGCGAGGGCATCAGCGCGTTGGGCACCTGCCCGATTTCGATGATCTTCGCCGGATCGATGCCGTTCCTGGCGACCCATGTCCCTACATCGATCGCCCCGTGCGGCGTCAGGCCGAGGGGAGCATCGAGCTTACCCTGGAACCCTGCCGACAACTGGGGCCAAGGCGAGTGCCAGACCGTGACCAGCACCGCGTCGTCATGACGGCGGGAAAACTCCTTAAATGCGAGAAGAACAAGGTCGTGCCCTTTGCGGAATTCCACCTTGCCGCCGGAAAAGATATAGAACCGGCTTCTGTCGAGGACCCCGGACTTGGCTGCGGGATGGAACTGGGATGGATCGATCCCCTCGAAGATGATCTCGATCCGCTTGGTGCAATGGGCCCGCAGCAATTGCGCGTTCCAATGCGAGGCACAGAGAAGCACGTCGAAACGTGCCAGCTTCTCGTCCAGCCGCTCCAGATTGGTGTCTTCGAAGATGCAGCGGCCCATGGTTTTCGTGCCGCGCAAGCCTCCGGGCCGGAACAAGCCGTTACCCAGTCCTTCCACTACGGTCACCGGAAGCGCCTGTCCTCCGCTCTGAAACCGTCGCAGTTCGTTTTGAAATAGGTTGGACTTCTGGATCGCCTCGCCGCACGCCATGATCTTGAGCGGATCGACACCCAAAAAATCGGCCTCGGCGATCGGGAATCCCATCAGAGGGCGAATGTCCGAATCATTCGCCCAATGCAGAAGCAGGTTCAGGCCGACAATGCCCCAACCGTAGAAATTGTTGGCGGCCCAATTGAGCAATATGGGTTGCATCGGAGGAGGGTACCGGTCGAGGCGAGGCGAATATAGCTCACCTCGCTCCGATCAAGGGGGACGAATCTTGTCTCTGTGCTACGCGGCCACGTCGGTTGGCCGTGTGCCACGGGCGATGGAAGGTTTCGATGCACTCCGCCGGGTCCGCATCGCTGGTAGATCCTGCGTTTCGCCAACCTCAAAACGGCCGACGAGCTCGGCGAGCTGTTGAGACTCTGAAGCCAGCTGGACGCTCGCTGCCGTGCTCTCTTCCACCATCGAGGCATTTTGTTGCGTGACCTGGTCGAGTTGATCGATGGATTTATTTATCGCATTCAACCCCGACGCTTGCTCTTTAGCGGAGGCCGCTATTTGTGCAACACGCTTGTTGATTTCGGCGATATTGGTCACGACGCGGTCAAGCGCCTGACCCGTCTGACTTACCAGTTGAACGCCTGTCACCACCTGATCGGTGGATGTGGCGATGAGGCCTTTGATCTCTTTGGCGGCCTCGGCGGAGCGCAGCGCGAGAGCCCGTACTTCGCTCGCCACCACAGCGAATCCCCTGCCTGCATCGCCCGCGCGAGCCGCTTCAATGCCGGCGTTCAGGGCGAGAAGATTGGTCTGCAAAGCGATTTCGTCGATGACACCGATGATCTGGGAGATTTTTCGCGCCGTTTGTTCAATTTGACTCATGGCGCCGACGGCGTCCTGCATGATTTTCCCACCGCGCTCGGCATCTGTTCTGGCGGCCATGACGGCCTTGTTCACCTCCGCTGCCCCTTCCGCCGTCTTGCTGACGGCAATCGTGATCTCGTCAAGCGTGCCGGCGGTTACTTCAAGGCTTGCCGCCTGCTGTTCTGTGCGATGCGACAGATCTTCGGCCGATTGCGAGATTTCATCGGTGCTGGAGCGGATGCCAAACGCGGCCGCCTTGATTAGCCTCATCGCACCGTGAAGCTGGCTGATCGTGGTGTTGAAATCTTCGCGCAGTTTTCGGTTGCCCTCCGGAAAAATCTGCGTCAGCTGGTAGGAGAGATTTCCGCTCGCCATTTGCGCGAGACCCGCCGCCAAATAATCGACCACAGCGGCTTGATCCTTCGCGATCCGGCTTTGCGCCTCGTAGTTCCTTCCGCGTTCCTCTTCGGCGGTGGCGAGGTTGGAAGAGGTTTGTTCCAGTTGCGCTTTCGTGGCTTCGAGCTCTGAGATATGGGCCCGAAGCCGATTGCTTTCCTGCACCACGCGCTGACCGAGCAGACTGTCGACGATGGCGCCGATAAGGCCGAGCGCCACAATCAATACGGCGCCCGCGGCCACTGCCATGGCAAGGGCAGTCGGATCGAGCACCGCCGTGGACAGGGTGATGGTGGGATTGGGGGTATAGGTTACCGCGGTCATGCCGGTGAAATGCATGCCGCAAATCGCCACGGTGAAGAGTGTGACGCCCTGGACATAGCCGAAAAGCGTGCGGCTCTTCAGAGTCACATGCATGGCAAGAGCCGAAAGCGCAACGCCGATGAGCACGGAAGCCGTGACAAAGCTCATGTCCCAATGGGCATCGGCGGGGATGTGCACCGCCGCCATGCCGACATAGTGCATGACGCTGATCGCTGCTCCCGTAATCGCGCCGCCGAGGGCCGCGCATTTCGGCTTCAACGAGACCGCGAATCCGAAGGAACAGAGCGCCACCGCAATGATGATGGACAACACCGTTGGTCCGGCGTCGTAGCCCACCGGCAGCCCCGACCGGAATGCCAGCATGGCCACGAAATGTGTGCCCCAAATGCCGCTGCCCGCGACTGTGCCGGCCGCAAAAAGCCAGAAGAGACGCATGCGAGGCGCGGCTCCACGGGCGCGCGCAATCATGCTGATCGCGGTCGCGCATGCGAAAAGACAGAGCACTCCTGCCAGCAAGACGAGCCAGAGGTCGTGTTGCTGGGTGATGCAGCCTATCACACTGAGCATAGGCTAACTTTTCATGGCAGGGTAAAGACCGTCCTAACTCCAGGAATCCTGGTTTGCGTTCGATTGAACGTAAGCGATTCACCGACACCCTTCCGCTCGGGCGTTGCTCCTCACTGCGGGGATTGATCGGCGCGGCGGTTCAGGCGGCGCGTTGAACCTGCTCGCGCGTTTTGGCCCAGTTCCACGGCATCAACT
>JAXDMY010000176.1:0-8230 GCA_034665805.1 Alphaproteobacteria bacterium | reverse complement strand
AGCGCCGGTGCTTCCCAGCCCGTAGAGACGAAACGATCCGCGTCAAAGACGACCTCCGCGCCATAGGGCACATCCTGGGTCAGGGCCTCTCGCATCAGCCCGACCGCATCGCCTCTGAAGGTGGGCGGCAGGCGAAGCGACAATTTGAGTGTCGTCGAAGGCAGCAGCACATTGCCGGCATCGGCAGGCGCAGGCAGTCCGTCGGCTCCCACGACCGCGAGCTCCGGCCGCCAGGTGCGGTTCAAGATCAATTCCGCCGGATCATCGGCCATGGGACGCGTGCCGCCCGCGAAGGGAAACTTGGCGTAGACATCCTTGCCCAGAATCGCGGCGGCGGCTTTCGTTTGGGCCAGACGCGCCGGCGGAATGTCGACATAAAAACCACGCGGGATGATCTCGCCGGTCGCCTCATCCTCAAGCCTGGAGAGGAGCCGGCGCGCAATGCGAAAGCTGGACGGCACGATGCCGGAGGCATCGCCGGAGTGAACGCCTTCCGTCAGTACACGGACGGTGAGGCCCGTCGTCGCCACGCCGCGCAACGAGGTGGTGAGCCACAGGCGTTCGTAATCGCCGCAACCTGAATCCAGACAAATGACGAGTCCGGGCTTGCCGATGCGGCTGCTGAGGTGATCGACATAATAGGGAAGATCGTAGCTTCCCGATTCCTCGCAGGCCTCGATCAAGACGACGCACCGCGCGTGCGCAATACCTTGATCGTGAAGGGCGAGGATCGCGGATAGCGCCCCATACATGGCATAGCCGTCATCCGCGCCACCGCGGCCGTAAAGTTTCTCGCCGCGCTTCACGGGGGTCCAGGGACCAAGGCCTTCCGCCCAGCCGGTGAATTCCGGCTGCTTGTCGAGATGGCCATAGAGCAGCACGGGCTCGTCACCCTCGCCGGGAATTTCGATGACGATGACGGGCGTCCGGCCGGGCAGCCGGACAACATCCAATCTGGCGGCGGGAATGGCGACAAGCTTGTTCCGCGCCCAACTCTCCATCAACGCGACGGCCGCATCCATGTGACCATTCGCGGCCCAATCCTTGTCGAAGGCCGGCGACTTGTTGGGGATGCATATGTAGTCGGTGAGCGAAGGAACGACCGAATCGTCCCATAGCGCACTCACGAAATTCTTCAGTCTTTCGCCGTCCAATTCAGGAGCCTTCCGTGTCGATTTCAGGGAGCGTCGCGGCATTGTAGCGCGGGCCGCTAACCGTGCCTGTGTTGATCAGCGCGTCCATGCGCGCCATCGCGCCCGGTAAAAGGCGAACCTCTGGACCACGCGCATTCTCGGCCAGATGATCGAGCCGTGTGGTGCCGGGAATGGGAATGATGTGCGGTGCTTTGGCGAGCAGCCAGGCAAGCGCCAATTTCGCCATCGTGCAATCATTCTCGCGCGCGATCGCCGCAAAGCCGTCGAGCAGCTTGAGATTCTTCTGGAAATGCTCGCCCTGGAAGCGCGGCATGGCAAGGCGGATGTCTTTGGGCGGAAGCGAGGATGTGTCGCGCAGATCGCCGGTGAGAAACCCACGCGCCAGCGGGCTGAAAGCGACGAACGCTGCGTCAATCTCTCTGCAAGCGTCCAGGACCGCGATCTCGGGATTGCGCGTCCACAGGGAATATTCGGTCTGCACCGCACTGATCGGGTGAATGCGATGCGCCTTGCGCAGCGTTTCGGCGGAGACTTCGGAAAGCCCGATGGTCTTAACCTTCCCGGCTTTCACCATATCGGACATCGCGCCGATGCTGTCTTCGATCGGAATACGCTTGTCCCAGCGATGGAGGTAATAGAGATCGATCACATCGGTCTGCAGGCGTTTGAGGCTGTCCTCGCAGGTCTTTGTGAGGACCTCGGGCCGCCCGTCGACCTCGCGCAGGCCTTGCGCGTTGCGGAACATGCCGCATTTGCTTGCGAGCACATATTCGCCGCGCCGAGCTTTCAGAACATTGCCGATAAGCGACTCATTGGCGCCGAAGCCGTAGAGCGCGGCGGTGTCGATAAAGCTGTAGCCGAGGTCGACCGCCTTCTGCAGTACCGTGCCCGCGGTCTCCGCATCGGGCGGTGTCCCATAAGCATGAGACAGGCTCATGCAGCCCACGCCGAGGGCGGAGACTTCGAACGGGCCGAGTTTGCGCGTCTGCATGGCCCGCGAACTACACCACCGCTTGGCGCTTGGGATCGATGATGCTTTCGAGCTTGCCCAGCACGCGCATGCAAGGAAGCACTTGAGCCAAGCTCGAATTGGGCTCGCGCTTCTCGCGAATGGCGGCGATAAATTCGCGGTCTTCCAGCTCGATGCCGTCCATGGAGACATCGACCTTGGATAGATCGATGGGGTTCTTCTTCCCGTCCGCGAGATCGTCGTAATAGGCCTGATAGGTGCCCTTGTCGCAAATGTAGCGGAAGAAAGAACCGAGCGGTCCGTCATTGTTGAAGGACAGCGAGAGCGTGCACATGGCGCCCGACGGGGTCTTCAAGAGGATGCCCATGTCCATGGCGATGCCAAGCTGCGGATGGCGAGGTCCCTGCACGGCGTAGCAATCCGATGTGGTTTCGCCCGTCTGATAGTGGAACAAATCCACCGTGTGGCAGGCATGGTGCCAGAGCAGATGGTCCGTCCAGCTCCGCGGCTTGCCGGCCGCGTTCATGTTGGTGCGCCGGAAGAAATAGGTCTGCACGTCCATCTGCTGGATCTTGAGTTCGCCCTTGGCGATACGGCGCTTAACCCACTGATGACTGGGATTGAAACGGCGCACATGGCCCGCCATGGCGACGACCCCGGTCTCCTTGGCCATCTTCGCCAGCGCTTCGGAATCCTCGACATTGTCCGCGATGGGTATCTCGATCAGCACATGCTTGCCGGCGCGCATCACCTGCTCGCCCTGAGCCCGATGCATCTGCGTCGGCGTAGCCAGGATCACAGCATCGGCGCGGGCGATCCCCTCACCCAAGTCTTTCCCCCAATGTTTGATGCCGTATTTTTTTGCAACTTCTTCGGTGCCCGCCGGACTTCCGCCGATCAGCGACACGATTTCCACATCGGCAATGCGCTTGAGCGCGTCCAGATGTTTCTGCCCAAAGGCCCCTTGGCCGGCCACGCAAATCTTCATCGCATCTGCCCTCAAATCTTATTGCCGCTGGTTTTCGAGAATGATGTGCCCAAGCGCGGTATTCGACGCGGGCACATGATAGAAGCGATAGACCTCGTTCACCGCGTCATCAAGCGCGCCGCGCATGATGAGCCACATCACCATTTCTATGCCTTCCGACCCTGTCTCGCGCAAATATTCGATATGCGGGATGCGGACGAGCGCTTCGGGGTCGCGCGTGAGATTGTCGAGGAAGCGCTTGTCAAATTCCTTGTTGATCAACCCTGCGCGCGGACCCTGCAATTGATGCGACATGCCCCCGGTGCCGAATATGACCACTTTCAGATCGCGATCGAAGGATTCGACGGCCTTGCGGATGGCCTTGCCCAGCATGTAGCAGCGATGTCCCGTGGGTACCGGGTAGACCACCACATTGACGCAGAGCGGGACGATGGGACACGGCCATTCCTTGGGCTGCCCGAACATCAGCGAGAGCGGTACGGTCAATCCATGATCCACATCCATTTTGTTGACGATGGTGATATCGAACTCATCGAGCACAACCGATTGCACAATGTGCCAGGCGAGCTCGGGATGGCCTTTGACAGGAGGAACCGGACGCGGCCCCCAGCCCTCATCGGCGATCGGAAATTCGGCCGCGCAACCGAGCGCGAAGGTCGGCACCAAATCGAGCGAAAAAGCCGACGCGTGATCGTTATAGACGACGATGCAGACATCGGGCTTGAGTTTGGCGATCCATTCCTTGGAGGCTTCGAAGCCTTTGAACACCGGCTGCCAATAAGGCTCCCCGCTCTTGCCATTGTCCCAGGCGGCGCCGATGGCCGGGATATGGGAGGTCGCGACGCCGGCAATGATTCTAGCCATGGTCCTTCCATTCCGATTTGCTGCGGTTGCCATTGGGCGAGCGGCCGCCTTTGATCATCATCTGCGCGTATTGCTCCTGGCTCGAGCCGGTCATGATGGCGGCGATCTGCTGGAACGAGAGCCCGTCGGTCGCGGCGATCTTGGAAGTAAAATAGATGTTGCCGCCAAGCTGCAACATGCCGTTCCAATCGCGGCTGAGGACCATCTGTTTCTGCTCCTCGGTCATCGGCCATTTGTCGAGATAGGCGCGCTCATTCGCCTTGAAGGCCGCACGGTTCTCCGGCTTCATCAGCGACATGCAGAACATGTTGAGGTGATAGCCCTGCCGTGCCTTTTGGGCATCGAACACCACGGTGCCGGGAATATCGTCATAGTCACGGGGAATCGCCATCGTCAGCCTCTCCTTCAGGCCCAATATAGCCGCATCGGATTGTCGACCAGCAGCGCCTTTTGCAGCGCCGGGGTCGTGGCGATCTTCGGGATGACATCAACGAGAATGCCGTCATCGGGCGCTTCCACCGGCATGTTGGGATGGGGCCAATCCGTGCCCCACAACACGCGATCCGGGAAGCCTTCGACCAGCGCGCGCGCGAAGGGCACCACATCGTCATAGGGTGCGCCGGCAATTGTCAGGCGCTCCGGGCAGGAGACCTTGCTCCAGATGTTCTCGTGGTTACTCAGAAGACGCAGATAACGCTGGAATTCGGGATGGGCGACGCCCTTCTTCACGTCGGGCCGGCCCATATGGTCGACAACGACGATCGTCGGCAGCGAGGTGAAGAAAGATTCCAGCTCCGGCAGATCTTGCATCTCGAAATAGACGACAATATGCCAGCCCAAGGCCGTGATGCGTGCCGCAAGTCGCTCAAGCACGTCGCGCGGCGTGAAATCGACCAGCCGCTTGACGAAATTGAAGCGCACGCCCCGCACGCCCGCCTGGTCCATAGCCCTGAGAGCGCTGTCGGAAATATCCTCACCGATCACCGCGACACCGCGGGCTTTGTCGTTGGAGTTGGTGAGCGCATCAAGCAGCGCGGCATTGTCGGTGCCGTGGCAGCTCGCCTGGACGATCACATTCTTGTCGAAGCCCAGAAAATCGCGCAGCGCGAAGAGCTTTTCCTTGGGCGCATCGACGGGCGTGTATTTGCGCTCCTGCGCATAGGGGAATTTGGCGGCCGGCCCAAAGACGTGGCAATGCGCGTCCACCGCGCCGGCCGGCGGCACGAAGCGCGGCTTGGACGGATTGGGGTGAAACGGGATGTAAGGCGGGTTGGTGTTCTTGTTCAACATGCTCTCCGTCGGGGCTCATTCGGCCGGTTTTGCGGCCGGGACCACCCGCAAGCTGCCCGTGCCGATCTGCGCATACATCGTTTCGCTATCCAGCGCATGGTCCCATTTGGCGACCACGATGGTGGCAATGCAATTGCCTACCACATTCACGAAGGTCAGCGCCTCGGCCAACAGCCTGTGGATGCCAAGGACCAGCGCGACGCTGGCCACCGGAACCGTACCGATCGACGCGAGCGTGCCGGCCAAGACCACGAAGGCCGCGCCTGCCACGCCTGCGGCCCCCTTGGAGGTGAGAAGCGCCACCGCGATAAGGACGAGTTGTTGTTCGAAACTGAGCGGGGTGTTGGTCGCCTGGGCGAGAAAGACCGCGGCCGTCGCGAGATAGAGGCAGGTGCCGTCGAGGTTGAAGGAATAGCCGGTCGGGATCACCAGGCCGACGACCGATTCCTCACAGCCCAAATCCTGGAGCTTTTGCACGAGGCGCGGCAGCACGGTTTCCGACGACGTCGTGGCGGCAACGATGAGCAGCTCCTCGCGGATGTAATAGAGCAGGCGGAAGATGCTGACGCCCATCAGTCGCGCCACGCCCCCCAACACCAGGAACACGAAGAGCAGACAGACGACGTAGAACTCGACAATGAGGGCGCCGAGCGAAAGCAGCGACATTGCGCCGAACCGCCCTACGGTGAAAGCGATGGCACCAAATGCGCCCAAAGGCGCGGCCCACATGATCAACCCGACGATGCGGAAAAATATCTGCGACAGGCGGCCGATGATGTCGAGCACCGGGCGGGCGGGCTCACCGGCCAAGGCCAAAGCAAAGGCAAAAAGCACGGAAACGAATAACACCTGCAGCACATCGCCTTGCACGAAGGGCGAAATCAAGCTGTTCGGAATGATGTGCAGCAAATAGTCCGCGAAAGTCTGATTCTGCGCAGCGCTGGTGTAGGTACGAACGGAGCTCGCATCGAGCGATGCGGGATCGACGTTCATGCCGGCTCCCGGTTGCCAGAGATTGACCGCCACCAGCGCGAAGACGAGAGCGATGAGAGTGATCCCCTCGAACCAGATGAGCGCCTTGATGGCGACGCGGCCCACTCGCTTCATGTCGTTCATCGAGGCGACGCCATGCACCACGGTGCAGAAGATCACCGGCGCGATGATCATGCGGATGAGGTTGATGAAGGCGTCCCCGAGCGGCTGCATGCGCGCGCCGAGATCGGGCCGCGCATAGCCAAGCACCGCACCCGCCACCATCGCGACGAGAACCTGGAACCAGAGCTGGCGCGCAAGGCGCATGCTTATTTCCGCGCCGCGATGCGGTCGAGCTTGGGACCCAAACGCGGATAGACCTTGCGAGCGTTGCCCTCGAAGATCTTCTGCTTGTCGGCCGCCGAAAGAGGGAGCGCGTCGACATAGCGCCTGGTGTCGTCATAGGGCTTGCCGGTGGTCGGATCATCGCCCTTTACCGCGCCCAGCATCTCGGAGGCAAAAAGGATGTTGTCAACGGAGATCAGCTTGGCGAGCAGGTCGATGCCGGGCTGGTGATAGACGCAAGTGTCGAAGAAGACATTGTTGCGCATCATCTCGTCCAGCGGCGGGCGGTTCAGGTTTTGTGACAGGCCCCGATAGCGGCCCCAATGATAAGGCGCCGCGCCGCCGCCATGAGGAACGATGAGTTTCAGGTCGGGGAAATCCTTGAACAGATCGGTTTGGATAAACTGCATGAACGCCGTGGTGTCGGCATTGATGTAGTGCGCGCCGGTGGTGTGAAAATTGGGATTGCACGACATGCTGACATGCACCATCGCCGGCACTCTGAGCTCGCACAGCTTCTCGTAGAGCGGATACCAGTAGCGGTCGGTCAGAGGCGGCGCGCTCCAATACCCGCCCGAGGGATCGGGATTGAGATTGCAGCCCACGAAGCCCAGTCCGTTGATGCAGCGTTCGAGCTCCGGGATGCAGGTCTCCACTGGAACACCGGGACTCTGCGGCAATTGGCAAACGCCGATGAAATTGTCCGGAAACAAATTGCAGACGCGGTGGATGCAATCGTTGGACAACTGCGACCATTGCTCGCTGACCTTGAAGTCGCCGACATGGTGTCCCATGCCCGAAGCGCGCGGCGAGAACAGCGTTAGCGTGGTGCCGCGCTCCCTCTGGATGCGGAGCTGGTTGCCCTCGACGCTGGCGCGGAAGTCGTCATCGCTGATCTTGACCGAGGAGGGAGTCGGCAACGGCGAGCCGTCTTTGATCGCCGCAATCTGCTTCTGGCGAAAATCCATCAGCGGCTTTGGTTCGGTGGTGTAATGGCCGTGGCAGTCGATGATCATGCAATTCCCCCAATTATTCGGCAGCTTTAGGGGTGGCCTGCGCCTCCCCCACCATGGTGCGGCGGATGGCGTCCAGCAAAGCGCCGAGATCGTCCATGTGCGCGAGCGCATCTTTTTGTGCGGCGGCCCAATCCTCCCGTTCCGCCGTGGCCGCTGTCATCAACGGGGCAAGCCCCGCCTCCGCGACCGTCTTGGCCGATTCGCGCATTTCCTCGGCGCGGCGCGTGCCATGTTCCAACGCGCGCGAGATCATATAGCGCGCAAGCCTGTCCCAATCGCCCACGGGCATGAGATCGGAAAGGGAATCCAGAACGGTCTTCTCGACCCCATAGTGGCGGGCCGCGATCATGGATTCCAGGAGCAGCGCTTCGGTGCCTTTGATGATGACGCTGCGGCACATCTTGGTCGCCGAGGCCTGGCCGATGATTTGCGAAAACGCTTTTGCGCCCGAGAAACCCAGCGGCCGCGCCTGCGTGATGAAGTCCGCCGCATGGGGGCCGCCAAGGAGCATAGAGGACGCGATGCGCTTGGGCGCGATCGGCGTCATCACCGCGGCCTCGAGATAGCGGCCGCCCGAAACCTCGATGACCTTGGAACAGGCCTGCTTCATGCCGGGCGAAACCGAGTTCAC
>JAXDMY010000175.1:0-19764 GCA_034665805.1 Alphaproteobacteria bacterium | reverse complement strand
TATATCACCGCGGCCGATTTCGTGCGCGGGCGCTATGGCGATCGTTGGCTGGCTTTGGCGGTGGCGCTGACCGGCATTCTTGCGACGCTGCCCTATATCGCGCTGCAGCTGATCGGCCTGGTAGTCGTCATCGCCGCGATGGGCGTGCAATTGGCGGGCGCCTTCGTCTATCTGCCGCTGATCATCTCCTTCGCCATTCTTGCCGCCTTCGATTATTTCAGCGGCTTGCGCGCGCCCGCCGCGATCGCAATCATCAAGGACATCATGATCTACATCACGGTGTTCGCGGCCGTGATCGTCATTCCGTTGGAAGTGGGCGGCTGGGGCAAAGTGTTCTCCGCGGTTCCGCCGGAAAAGCTTCTGCTCCCCGACAATCTCGGCGCCTATACCGGCTACGGCACGCTGTACTTGGGTTCGGCGATGGCGCTGTTCCTCTATCCCCATTCGGTGACGGGCGTGCTGTCATCCTCCAGCCGGCATGTGATCCGGCGCAATGCGGCGCTGCTTCCGGCCTACTCGTTCCTTCTCGGATTGATCGCGCTTTTGGGCTTCATGGCGCTCGCGGTGGGCGTCGACAAGATGCCCGCCTATGCCAACTCGTTCAAACAATTCGGCGCCAATTTTGCGGTGCCGGCTTTGTTCCTGCAGGTGTTCCCGTCCTGGTTTGTCGGCTTTGCCTTCGCCGCCATCGGCATCGGCGCGTTGGTGCCCGCGGCCATCATGTCGATTGCGGCGGCCAATCTTTTCAGCCGCAACATCTATCGCGAGTTCATCAATCCCCATTGCAACCCCATGCAGGAATCGCGCACGGCCAAGACCACGTCGCTGGCCGTCAAGGTCGGCGCGTTGATGTTCATCATTTTCCTGCCCCATGAATACGCCATCCAGATGCAATTGCTGGGCGGCATCTGGATCATCCATACCTTCCCCGCGGTGATCTTCGGGCTCTACACGCGCTGGCTCAATTCCAAGGCGCTGCTGATCGGCTGGGCGGTGGGCATGGTCGCGGGCACCTGGATGGCGGCGAGCATCGGCTTTAGGCCGATCTTCCCGCTGGAGATTTTCGGCATGGTCATTCCGGCCTATATCGCGATTTATTCGGTGCTGCTGAACTTCGCGATCAGCGTGGTGCTGACGCTGGTGTTCAACGCGACGGCGCGCGCTGCCAGCGACGAGACGCGGCCCGCCGATTACTACGCGCTGGAAGGCATCGGCGGCAGCGGGCACTGAAGACCCCCCTTCCGTCGCTTCGCGACACCTTCCCCCTCAAGGGGGGAAGGCAGGACAGTGCTAATCATACAGCCAGGCGAGGGCTTCGTAGCTCGCGTTTCTGACATAGGCATTGCGCAGTTCCCGGCGCACGCCGTCGGCGTGATAAAATTCGCCATAGAGGCGCGCCGCGAGCTGCACCCGTCCGGTGCGCAAATAGCGCTGGAGCGGAAAGGCGGAGAACGCCGCCTCGACGTTATCCGCCTCATCCAGGCATTTCGCGAGACAAAGCGAATCCTCCAGCGCCATGCCCGCGCCTTGCGCGAGATATTGCAGCATGGGATGCGCCGCATCGCCCAACAATGTCACGCGTCCCTTGCTCCATTGCTTGATCGGCTCGCGGTCGCACAGCACCCACATGCGCCACTCGGCGATTTTGCGGAGCATCAGCTTCACGTCGTCGCATGTGCCTTGGAAGCGCTGGTGCAATTCGGCCGGGTCGCCATAGGAATTCCACCCTTCCTCGTAGCGGTTGCTGTGAAAAGTCGCGACCAGATTGAACAGCTCGCCGCCGCGCAACGGATAATGGACCATGTGGCATTTGGGTCCCGCCCACAGCACCATGTCGTTGCGGCGCAAATAATCCGGCACATCGGCCGCGGGCAGCACGGAGCGATAGGTGATGTGTCCGGCGACCCGCGGCTTGCCGTCGCCGATCAGTTTGCCGCGCATCGTCGACCACAATCCGTCGGCGGCGATCAAGCCCGGCGCATCGTGTGATGTGCCGTTGCTGATCAGCACACGGACGGTGTGGCCATTGTCCTCATATCCCGTCACCTGGCATGATGTCTCCAGCGTGATCAGGGCTGAGGATTTCGCGGCCTCGAGCAGCGTTGCCAAGAGATCCGCGCGATGAATGAGTGCGTAGGGCGCCTTGAACCGCTCCTCGAAGCCGCCGAGTGGGACCGACACCACTTGTTCGCCGGTCACCGCATCCATCATCACCAGCGCCTGCGGAAACACGGCGAAGCGCTTCACCGCCGGCTCGACGCCCAGCTCGCGCAGGCAGCGCCAGGAATTGGGTCCAAGCTGGATCCCCGCACCCACTTCCTTGATTTCAGGCGCCTGTTCCAGCACGCGAATCGGATAGCCGCGCTTGGCCAGAGCGAGCGCCGCGCCGAGCCCACCGATGCCGGCGCCGGCGATGATGAGCGGATGGGAATTGTCTTTCAGGCGGTCCATCGGCGGATACTAAGCCATAGATGGCCGATCACTTCGCCGCGCCGCGTTCTTCGCGCCAGAGCCCCAGCTTTTCCTGCACCGGCCGGTCGGAGAAGGTGAAGAGCACCAAATCGTCCTCGGCGCGGAATTTGCGCCATATCCAGGGCGGACAGACGACGACGTCCCTGGGCGCGAGCGTGAACGTCTTGTCTCCGATGATCGCAGTGCCGCGTCCTTCCGCAACGGCGAAGATCGCGCCGTCGGTCGCGCGATAGGGCGCAGTCTCGAGCCCCTTGGGGATGAGCTGAATCGCCGGACCGATCGTCGGCATCACCCAATCCCCGGTGCGCGGATGCGCATAGCGCATGCGGATGCCGTGATTGCCGTCAATTGGGGCAGCGGTCTTCATGCGCTCCAAAGTCGCCCGCGCCTGATCGTAGGGATAGCGCATGAGCGGGGAATTGCGCGAGAGCGGCGCGTCGTCGATGGGAAGCAGATTGGCGCCGTAGCGGGTCTGGCTGGATTCCTTCACCCGCGTCACTTCCTGCTCTTTTTGGTTGGAATTCTGCGAGAAGCTGGCGTCGAGCAGGGCGACCAGCGCGATGTCGAGCCCGTCCAACCAGACGATCGGTTCCTTGGTTTCGTTCTGGTGATCGTGCCATTGCCAGGACGGCGTCAGGATCAGATCGCCCGGATACATCTCGAAGCGTTCGCCATCGACCGTGGTGGTCGCGCCGTTCCCTTCCAGGATGAAGCGCAAGGCTGCCTGGGTGTGGCGGTGCTGCGGCGCGATTTCGCCGGGCAGCACCAATTGAATCCCCGCATAGAGCGAATGGGTGATCGAGGATTGATTGGGCAGGCCGGGATTCTCCAGCACCAGCACGCGCCGCTCGGCCTGTTCGGCGGAGATCATCGCGCCTGCTTCGAACAGCAGCGGCCGCACCTCGGTGTAGCGCCAATGGGCCGGGACGACGGGGCTGACGGGCTCGGGGGTGACGAAGTTGCGCATCACCTCCCACAATGGCGCCATGTTCTTTTGCGCGAGCCGCCCGTAATAGCGCGCGAATTCGTCGGCGTTCTTGCGCAATAAGGTTTGGCTATCCATGGCTCGCACCGTGTTGGGACATTCGGGCCCATGTTAGTTCGCGGCGCATTGCAGCGCTACACTCGGTGGGTCGTATAAAGCTGCTTGGGAAACAATTCCTCTATGGTTAGCAGCTTTTTGCAGACCCCCTGCTCATGCGCGTAGCCTAGGAACGCCTCCAGCGTCTTGCGGTTGGGCTCGATCCCATAGGGGAAATAATCCTCCCCCATCAGCTCCATGCCGCGGCGCGCATATTCGTTACCCCAGGGAATAGGAACCAGCGAGACCGTTCCGTCGACCACCCGCGCAATGCTGCGGCGCCGCGCTTCGTCGAAGGCATAGAAAAGATTGCGCGCCACCCAGGGATTCTTGTCGAGCACTTCACGCCGCACCGCCACCGCATGCATGATCGGAAAAATGCCGGTCTTCTTGTAATAGTACTGTTCGACTTCCTGATAATTTTCGAAGAAGCGGCGAATCTTGGGATCGCCCGCGAGGAACGCATCGGGCGGGCGTGCGGCAAGCACCGCGTCGATTTCGCCCGATAGCAGCATCCCGTTGAGGGATTTTGCAGGCGTGCTCGTGATCTTCACGCCCTTGGGCAGTTTCAGATCGACCTTCTCCACGCGGCCCGGCTGGTTCACGCCCGCCTGGACCCAATCGATGGACGACAGCTTCAGACCATATTGGTGGACCAGAAGCCCGCGCGAATAGACTGCCGCGGTCTGTGCCCATTCGGGGATGCCGACCTTCCGCCCGGCGAGGTCGGTGATCTTTTTGATCGGGCCGCCCCGCCGCACATAGAGCGAGGAATGGCGAAAAACGCGGGACGGAAAAACCGGCAGGGCCCAGAAGCTTTGATCTCCCTGCGCGATCAGGGAGACATATTTCGCCATCGAGATTTCGGAGATATCCCACTCCTTGTAGACGATGAAGCGGTAGAAAATTTCCTCGACGGGAAAGGTCAGGAAAGTGAGGTCGATGCCTTCGGGCGTGACGCGGCCCAGTGCCAGATCGCGAACATGGTCATAATCTGGCGTGGCAGCCGTCAGGGCAAGTTTGTTCATCAAGGACTCCAGATACTATTAGCTTCAAATTCTTGATTGCTGCGGCGAGCGAGTTGCGCACCTGCTCAATGGGCGAATTCGCCGCCCTTGGCGAGGGGCATCTCGCCGCTGCGCTCGTCCTGCGCACGCTTGGCGAGATACATTCCGTAAAGCGCGACCGCGCAGCAAAAGAGCGGGATAGAGGTGAGAACGAGCAAGGTCGGCCGCGGAATCCCCATGGCCAAAAGATAGCCGCCAAGGATCGGACCGGCTAGAGAACCGACGCGTCCGATGCCAAGTCCCCAGCCGGCGCCCATGGCGCGCATATAGGTCGGATAGATCGTGCCCGAGAGCGCGTTCAAACCGATCTGACCACCGAGCACACCAAGGCCGGCGATCAACATATGAGGCAGCAGAACGCCATAGGTCGTGTGGAGGCCGAGAGCCGCAACGATGGGCGCCGTGAGAAGGAAGGTGAGCGCCACCACGCGGATGCCCATCTTGTCGAGCAGGAACGCAATGAGAAAGCTCCCGAGCGCGCCGCCGAATTGGAAGAGGCCCATGGCGCTGTTGGCCTGCGCGTCGCTAAATCCGTCATCGGTGAGGATGGTGGGCATCCAGAGCGTGATGAAATAATGGCCCGTGAAACTGCAAATGAAGGCCAGCCACAAGAGAATCGTCACTACGGCGCGGCCTTCGGTGAGCAGGCTCGCCGCAGAATTCTTGCGGATCTCTTCACCGACCACGTAACGACTTATGCCGGAAAGATCGATCTCCGGGCGAAGCCTGCGCACGATGGCGGCGATCTCCTGCGGCGGCCCTCCGCTGACAATGAGGAAGCGAACCGATTCCGGCAGCGCAAGGGTGAGCCCGACAAACATCGGAATCGCCGCAAGTCCGCCGATGAGGAAGACCGAGGACCAGCCGTAATCTTTGATCGTCCAGGCCGCGATGAAGCCGCCGAGCCCTGCGCCGACATTGTAGCCGACGAACATCAGGCCGATCGCCGTTGCGCGCAAGCGTATGGGCATGAATTCCGCGGCCAACGCAATGCCGGATGGAATGGCTCCGCCCAGGCCGAACCCCGCGCCCAGGCGCAGCAAATACAGCTCTACGGGCGATGTCGCGAAGCCGGCTGAGAAGGTGAAGACTCCGAAGATCATTGCGCCGGCCACGATGATGTTTTTCCGGCCGAGCCTGTCTCCGAAGAAGCTCAAAATCATCGCGCCCACGAAATAGCCAACCAGATGCGCGGTCAGAACGAAGCCGAAATCCGAGCGGCTCACATGCCACTCCCGAAGGATGGCGGGTGCCGCGAAGGACAGCGTCTGCATGTCGTAGCCTTCGAGCACCATCAGCGTGCACAGCCACAACGTGATTACGATCTGCGGCCGCGCCAGCTTCTTGCCTTCGATCAGCTCGGCGACGTTGAGCGTCCGTTCGACAGCCATCGGGTCCTCCTGGACCGGAATCTATGTTCCGGCTCCCAACGGCAGATTGACAGAATTGATCGGTGAATCAACCGCAACCGCCCCGAATATACCCCTCCCCCAACGCGGGGAGGGGTAGGGGTGGGGGGTAGAGAATCGAGATGCCTCAGGCCAACTCCGCCACCATTGCGCGGAATTCCGGGTCTGTCACCAGCCGCTTTTCTGCCGTTCCCAGCGATTTAACCTTCTCAAGAAGCGCGCCGTGCTTTTCGGCGGGCGCATTGAGACCCAGTTCATCAAGCTTGATCTTGATGTTGGCGAGGCCACTCTTCTTTCCCAGCGCGATGCTGCGGCTGGCGGCGACAATATCGGCAGAGTAAGGCTCGATCGCCGATGGCATATGGAACTGAGCGGCGACGCCGCCGCTCTCACGGCAGAAAATGAATTTGCCGACCACCGGCTTCCAGGAATCGACGGTGTATTTCCCGCATGTCTGCACCATCTCGGAAACCTCCCGCGCCTTGGTGAGGTCCAATTCGACCGGGACGTGATAGAGGAACTGCAAGGCAAGAGCGACTTCGCAGATGTCGGCGTTGCCGGCGCGCTCGCCCATGCCGTTGATGGTGCCCTGGATCCAATCGGCGCCGCCCCGGACGGCGGCAATCGCGGCCGCGGTTGCCAAACCCATGTCGTTGTGGCCATGCCAATGAACCGGCACAGATTTTCCCACCCAGGATTTGACCTGGCGCACCAGAAGCTCGACCGTTTCAGGCGCGCAAACCCCGATCGTATCGACCACGGAGATTTCATCGGCGCCCGCTTGCAGAGCCGCGCCGTAGATGTCGCGCAGGAAGCCCAAATCGCTGCGCGTGCTGTCCACGGCGAAGAAATTGACGCGCTCGATCCCTTTGTCTTTTGCATATTTGATCGAGTCGATGACGCTGTTCATGACTTTTTCGCGCGTGAAGCCGAAAGCCTTCATCTTCATGTCGCTGGTTGTGATTTCGAGCAGCGTGTAGCGCGTGCCCAGTTCGACATGCGCATCGATGTCCGCCTTCATGCAGCGCGCGAAGCCCCAGATCTCCGAGCTCAAGTTCGCATCGAGGATGCGTCTGACCGCCTGTGTGTCTTGTTCCGAAACGCGGGGAAAACCCGATTCAATCCGGCCGACTCCGAGTTCGGCCAGCTTGCACGCGATTTCGAATTTGTCGTCCGCGGAAAAGCAGATGCCGGTCGACTGCTCGCCGTCGCGAAGCGTCGTGTCGTAAAAGCGGACCGTCCTGCTGCGGTCGAAGCCCTTCTGAACGGCGTCCAGCTCGTTGAGCGGCGTCGTCCAAATCTGATCGGCCCGGATGTTCATGCTCATTTCTCCTAACTCAGCTCGGTGCCCAACAAGACGGGTGCTGGCGCCGAGCAAATCGTTCTTTGATGCCCCAGGCTCGCGTGATACCAACCGCGTCAACTCGGGGTCCTCCCTATATCCTGTCCCGGCGCCGAGTGGAAGATTACCTTTGGTCCTGGGAGATACAGCACCATGAAATTCCTTTCTTTTCGCGCCGGAAACGCTGCGCGTTACGGGATGGTTGACGGCAAGAATGTGGTCGATCTGACGCCGCGCCTGAAATATCCCGACCTCAAAGCCTTGATCGCGGCCGATGCGAGCGCGGAGGCGGCGCGGGAAACGAAGGGCGCGGCCGCCGATTTCACGCTGGATCAAATCATTTTCGATCCCGTGATCCCCAATCCCGACAAGATCGTCTGTATCGGGCTCAACTACCATGAGCATCTCAATGAGACCGGAATGGCCAAACACGATTACCCGACGATCTTTATTCGTTGGGCCGATACGCAAGTGGGTCATCTTCAGCCGCTCATCCGGCCGCGCCAGTCCGAGACATTCGACTACGAAGCCGAGCTCGCCGTCGTCATCGGCAAAGGCGGGCGTCACATCGCGCAAAGCGACGCGATGAAACATGTCGCCGGATATTCCTGCTACAATGAGGTCTCGGTGCGCGATCACCAAAGGCACGCCTCGCAGTGGACGCCGGGCAAGAATTTTCCCGGGACCGGCGCCTTCGGTCCGTTCATGGTGACAGCCGACGAAGTGGGCCAGATCGCACAGCAGAAGATTCAAACCCGAGTCAACGGCAAGACCATGCAGTCTTCGACCCTCGACATGATGATTTTCGGAGTGCCGAAGCTGATCGAATATATCTCCAGCTTCACCCCGCTTTCGCCCGGCGACGTGATCGTCTCCGGCACGCCCGGCGGCGTCGCTTGGGTCCGCACGCCGCCACCATGGATGAAGCCCGGCGATATTGTCGAGGTCGAGATCGACGGCGTAGGCCTGCTCAAGAATCCCATCGTCGACGAAGCTTAAGCCACGATGGCCGCTGCTGGCGCGGTGCTCGGCGAGGCCGGTGTTCCTGCCGGTCTCATCGCCGCGCGCCTCGATGCTCTTCCCATGACGCGCACGCTGTGGGTTCGCGTCATCCTTCTGTCGCTCGGCGGGTTCTTCGAATTCTACGATCTGTTGTTCACCGGCTATATCGCACCGGGTCTCGTGCGCAGCGGCATTCTTACGCCGACCACGCCGGGACTTTTCGGGAACAATGGCATCGCGAGTTTCGTGGCCGCGTTCTTCGCGGGCCTTTTCATCGGGACCTTGCTATTCGGTTTTGCCGCCGACCGTCTGGGCCGGCGCACGATCTTCACGGTGTCACTGCTCTGGTACTCCGTCGCGAGCGTCATCATGGCGTTCCAGAACGATGCTTTCGGTTTGAATCTCTGGCGGTTCATTACCGGGCTCGGCGTCGGCGTGGAGCTCGTCACTATCGACACCTATCTTGCCGAGCTGGTGCCGAGGGCCTATCGCGGACGCGTCTTCGCCATCAACCAGACCGTGCAGTTCACCGCCGTTCCGGTCGTCGCTTTTCTCGCTCTGCAATTGGTGCCGATAGCGCCCTTCGGGATCGACGGCTGGCGCTTTGTGGTGGTGATCGGCGCGGTTGGTGCGATCTTCGTGTGGTGGATACGGCTGCGTGTGCCAGAGAGTCCGCGCTGGCTGGCCAGCCATGGCCGCACCGCGGAAGCCGATGCAATCCTTTGCGATCTGGAGCGGCGCGTGCGGGCCGAATCCGGTATGCCCCTGCCGCCGCCGGCGGGTGAGGAATTGCCCACGCCGCGCGGGCGCTTCTCCGAGATCTGGCAAGGCCCCTATCTGACGCGAACAGTGATGCTGATCCTGTTCAATATTTTTCAGGCGGTCGGATTCTATGGCTTCGCGAATTGGGTACCCACGCTTCTGATCAAACAGGGAATCGCGGTGACCACCAGCCTGCAATACACCTTCATCATCGCCATGGCCGCGCCCTTTGGGCCCTTGCTCGGCGCCATGCTAGCCGACCGCTTCGAGCGCAAATGGTTGCTGGTGTCCGCCGCCCTCGGCGTTGGACTGTTCGGCCTCGCTTTTGGGGCCCTCACACTCGCCTTGCCGCTCGTCCTCTTCGGCGTGCTGGTGACCCTGTCGAACAACGCGATGTCGTTCCTCTATCACGCCTATCAGTCGGAGCTTTATCCCACGCGCATCCGCGCGGCGGCCGTCGGCTTCGTCTATTCCTGGAGCCGTCTTTCCACGGTGTTCAGCGCCTTTGTGATTGCGTTTTTCCTCGAGCGCTTCGGCACCGGCGGCGTCTTCGTCCTCATCGCCGGTAGCATGCTGATCGCAGCATCCGCCATCGCCTTGCTCGGCCCGCCGACCACCAACCGCGCGCTTGAAGTCATCGCGCGCTAGAATCCGCCGATTTTGTCGGCCGCCGCCGCGCCACTCTCTTCGTAGAATCGCGGCTCCATGCGCGAAGCCATGCCATCGCGCGCCAGCGTTTCCTCGTATTCCGCGCGCAGCGCCGGATCTTCCATGTGATAGGGGATGGCGTTGCCGCCCTTGTTGAGATCGATCGCCCAATAATCGCGCATCTGTTCGCCGGGACGGCCCGCCTTCAGCGCAGGATGATTGTTCGGTCCGTGCCAGGCGAGCACGCGCAAGCCGTCTTTGGCCACGCCGAAATGCTGATGAAACCAATCGCCGCTCATCGGCGCCGCGGTGACGATGCCGCCATAATCGTAGTCCTGACGCAGCACCTTCTCGGCTTGCCCATTGCGCCACGGCGTGGCGCCCACACTTTCCGGCCATGTGTACGTATAGCCGCGTCCCTTCAAACAGATCAGCACCGCCGTCGAATGATGTTTGTGCGCCTTGGAATAGCGCCCGGTCTCGTATTGCCCGATGAATTGATAGAAGCGGTTTCCCGCCATCATCGGCTCCATGCGCCGGTAGCCGGGCGAGCGGCGATTGTCCAATGGCAACTCGGTCGTGATGATGTCGGGGATCAGATTGGTGCGCCGCATGGCGAGGCCGCGCACCGGATCGGGCTCGATGTCGTCCTTGGGCTTGAAAAAATCTTCTGCGCCGGAAAAGCGCTCGTGAAAATCATGCGGGCAGTTGAAGACGAACTGCGGATTGTCGATCAGGTTCATTATGTTCGGCGCCGATGTGCCGCACAGCAAAATCGCCGGCGCGCTTCCCGCATTGACGATGCGGTGAAACGCGTTCAGCGGAATCGTGAACAGCGAGCCCTTCTGCCACTCGAAGACATGGCGCTTGGCCTGGCCCTCCTGCCAGACTTCCGTCGAGCCGCGGCCTTCCAGCACCAGCACGATCTTCTCATAAAGATGACGCTCGATGTTCAGCGCACCCGCGCCCGGCACCTCCACCACATACATGCCCCACAGACCCTCGGTCCCGTAAAGCTGGATGTAGGAGCCGCGCCCGCCCAACCGTTTCCACGGCGCCATCGGCAGGTCGTGGACGCGCTTGGCCCCGATGCCGCGATAGACCGGCACGCCTTCCTCTTCCATGAAGCGGTCATAGGGCAGCTTCGGCCGCTTGAACGCGCCGAAGCCGCCGTTCTCGCCCGCCTTGGGTTCGTGCCAATGAGAGTCCTTCACCGCGTCGTGCATCGGACGCCCATAGCATCCGCAAAAGCGGCGCGCTACCGTGTCAAATCCTAAAATGTGGGATTGCAGAAATAAGGCGCCGCACGCACAATGTGGCCATGGCCGGACCATCGAGTCACGAGAGAATGCTGCGCGTCCTCGATCTCATCGAGGAGAGCCCAAGCCCTTTGACTTCGGACGACATGGCCAACCACCTGGGCTTCACACGCTCGACGCTCTACCGGCATCTGAAGAACCTCGCGGACGCAGGCCTCGTCACCTCGTTCCCCGATGTCGGCTATGCCTTGGGACCGCGCGTCGCCGAGCTCGACTACAAGATGCGCAACAGCGATCCGCTGATCATCGCCAGCCGCCCGGTGATGGCCGAGCTGGTCGACGCGGTCCCGGGTATCGCGCTGCTCTGCCGGCGCTATCGCGACCGGGTCCTCTGTGTGCATCAGGAGAGCCGAAACGCCGATTTTGCAACCACATATGAGCGCGGGAAGGCGCTGCCGCTGTTTCGCGGCGCGGCGTCGCGGATCATCCTGGCGCATCTGCCACAGCGTGGCATACAGCGCCTTTACGAAGCCGACCGGCGCGCCTTCGCCGAAGGTCGCCTTGGAAAGTCTCTGGATGCGGTCAGGGGCGCGCTCAAAGACATGCGTCAGCGGGGCTGGGACATCACCGAAAGCCAGGTCACAAGGGGCGTCACCGGTATCGCGGCGCCGATCTTCGATGATCGCGGCGGCGTGGTGGGGAGTCTCAGCCTGACCGTCGGACGCACCAAGCTGCCCGATGGTGAAATTCGCGCCATCGCCGAACGCGTCAGTTTCTGCGCCCGCATCGTGACCAAGGCACTTTCCGGCCAGGTTTCGTCAGAAATCCCACAATATAGGACTTGACACTATCCGGTCCAGGCTTTTACCTGGGCTTCTCCCAACCCTCAAAAGGCGTTCCATGCCGCGCAGCTACATCGTCGATGATCCGGTGAAACAGCAATTCCTGCTCGACCGCGAAGCGCTGGTGTCCAATTCCGTCCTTGAAGACGAGCGCAGCAAGATTTTCGCCAAGAGCTGGATCTATGTCGGCCACAGTTCCGAGCTGAAGAAGCCGAATGATTTCGTCACCCGCAGAGTGGCCGGCCGGCCGGTGATCTTCTGCCGGGACGGCAAGGGCGATATTCGCTGCCTGTTCAACACCTGCCGCCATCGCGGCGCGCTGGTCTGCACCGAGCCTGAGGGCTCGCGGCGGAGCTTCCGCTGCATCTATCACGGCTGGACCTATCGCAATGACGGGCAATTGGCCGGCGTGCCGGGGGCCGAGGCCTATCGCGGCGAATTCGACAAGAATGCGCTTGGCTTGAAGAGGCCGGCGCGTTTCGAAGCCTATCGCGATTTTTGGTTTTTAAATCTGGACGCGGAGGCGCCCGCGCTTCGCGACTATCTCGGCCGCGCCAGCGACTATATCGATCTGGTGCTCGACCAATCGCCTTCGGGACGCATGGAGATCGTGGCGGGCGCGCAGGAATATGACGTCGGCGCCAATTGGAAGCTGATGGTCGAGAACAGCGTCGACGATTACCATCTGCCGAGCACGCATTCGACCTGGCTCAATTACATGGCGAATTCGGGCGTGAAGATCGACACGCCCAAGGACGGGATGGTGCTGCCGACGCGCGGCCTCGCGGTCGATCTGGGCAATGGCCATTTCACCACCGACAACATCAATTTCCGCGGTCGCCCGGTGGCCGCCTGGATTCCCATCTATGGCGAGTCCGCCAAACCCGAAATGGACGAGATTCGCCGCGAGCTGGTGGAACGCCTCGGCCCCGACCGCGCCAAGCGGGTCGCCGACACCAACCGCAACCTGGTGATTTTCCCCAATCTGGTGATCAATGACGGCTCGTCGGTGACGGTGCGCACCTTCTTCCCGCAAGGGCCTGACAAGATGCACGTCACCGCTTGGGCTTTGGGACCTGTCGAGGAAAGCCAAGCGGCGCGGGCGCGCCGGCTCGATGCGTTCCTCACCTTCTATGGGCCCGGCGGTTTCGCCACGCCCGACGATGTCGAAGCTCTCGAATTGGTTCAGCAGGGCCTCGCCAATTGGCAGGACGACCGCTGGACCGAGATGTCCCGCGGCATGGGCCGCGAGGGCGATCAGCTCAACAGCGACGAGCATCATTTGAGGATCTTCTGGCGGCGCTGGAGTCAGATGATGGAGGCCGTCTGATGGCCGCTCTCGTGTCCCGCGCCGAAGTCGAAGATCTGCTCTACCGCGAAGCGGCGCTGCTCGACGAGTGGCGGCTCGAGGAATGGCTGCAGATGCTGACCGAAGATGCGGCCTATTATGTGCCGCCGAACGATCATCCGGACGGCGATCACCTCACCACTCTGTTCATTCTTGCCGACGACATCGTGCGCATCCGCGAACGGGTGAAGCGGCTGATGAGTCCGGAATGCCACGCCGAATATCCGCACTCGCGCACGCGGCGCCTGATCTCCAATGTGCGGATTGTGGGTGCGGAGGGTGATCTGGTGACGGTGGCCGCGAATTTCATCTGTAACCGCTACCGCCGCTATGAGCGCGTGCGCGAATATGTCGGCGCCTATCGCTACGTTCTGAAGCGCCAGGGTGCGGAGCTGCGTATCAAGGAGCGGCGCGTGATCATCGATGCCCATGAGCTCGGCTCGCTTGGCGCGGTGAGCTTCATCCTGTAATGCCCTTCTTGTCATTCCCGGCCGAGCGGCGAATGCCGCGAGGGGAAGGGAATCCATCTCACGAATGGATCGTCTTCCCTCACCCTAGCTGTCGCCACGGCTTGCCGGGGATGACAGAGGGTTTCCATGCAAACGAAAACTGCTCTAATGAAATCGCCAAAATAGGAGCAGGACCATGGCCGGCCTCAAGACTGTCATCGACGAGCTGGTGATCGCCAACCGCATTCTGGCGGCCGAAAAGGTCTGCGATGCCTTCGGTCATGTCAGCATTCGCCATCCCGACGACCCCGGAAAATTCCTGCTCTCGCGCGGGCGCGCGCCCGAACTCATCGAAGCCTCCGACATCATGCAGTTCACCCATGACGGGGCGACGGCCGCAGGGAACGGCAAGCCCTATATTGAGCGTTTCATCCATGGCGCGATTTACGAGGGGCGCCCCGAGGTGCAGGCGGTGGTCCACAGCCACAGCTACAGCGTCGTGCCGTTCAGCGTCATCGGCGAGAGGCTGCGTCCCATCATGCATGTCTGCGCCACCATCGGCGCGGATGTCCCGGTGTGGGATCCCCAGACGAATTTCGGTGACACCGACTTGCTGGTATCCGACATGGAGCAGGGGCGGGACCTCGCTCGCGCGCTTGGCTCACGCACGTCGGTCTTGATGCGCGGCCATGGTTCGACGGTCGCCGGAGGCTCGCTACGCGAGGCGGTCTACGCCGCCGTGCATCTGGAGATCAACGCGCAATTGCAGCTCAAGGCCCAGGCCTTCGGTCCGGTGACGTTCCTTTCCCCGGGCGAGATCGAAAAGATCCGCGCGCGGCAGAACAAGGGCCGGCCGGGCGAAGGTTATGACCGCGCCTGGCAATATTGGCTCCGTCACGCCGGATTCCCGTCGGACGAGTGATTAGGCGCCCGAAACCATCCGCTGCATGACGCGGTCGCGCCGCACGAAATAATGATAGAGCGCCGCAGCGACGTGAAGCAGGATCAGCGCCAGAAGCACATAGACCAGCACGATATGGATCTCGCCGGCCATATCACCCAAAGCCGATTTTTTCGGCACAATCGGGGGCAGGGTGATGAATCCGAAAAGCTTCGGGTCCAATCCGTTTGATGACGCCGCCGCCCAGCCCAGGATGGGAATGACGATCAGGAGCAGACCCAGCGTGTCATGCGTGGCGCGAGCAACTAGACGTTGCCATGGCGGAAGATCGGAGGGCAGTGGAACCCGCCGCGCAATGCGCCATGCGAGCTGCAGAACAGCAAAGAACACGATCGTCGGACCGAGTGCGAGATGCCACAGCCACGCGCCTTCCACCGTATGGATGGTATCCACGTCCGGCATGGTGAGACCGGCGATGAATTGACCCGTAACGAGTACGACCAGAATCCAATGCAAGGCGCGATGAATGACGTCGTAGCCCAGCCCGTCATCGATGCTTTGCATTGATACCCCCGATGGAGCGAACCCGGCGGCTTTGGAAACCTAGTACATCAACGCGGCTTGCGGAATTTGAAGTAGAACTTGTCCGACTTGTCGCCCACGTTTCCTGCGCCCGGCACGCGCGCCGTATGGGGATCGTTGGGATTGCCCAACTCCTTGGTTTCCCCCTCCAGCACGAATCCGGCGGAAAGCACTTCGGCTTTCACGGTCTCGGGGTCGATGCGATGCAGCGTTCCGGTGTCGCGCGTGCCCGATCCCGACGCCGCCACATGGTCGATGATGATGTAGAGGCCGCCCGGTTTCAGCGCAGCGAAGATCGCTTTGTCCATCGCCGCCGTGTCGGCGAAGAACATCCCCGGATTCTTGAAGTCGTGATAATTCTGCGAGGTCCAAACCATATCGACGGGTTCGGGCGTCTTCAATTCGCCGAGCACTTGATTGGATACCGAGACGTTCGCATAGGCCGGCTCGTCGGTGACCGGCTTGATCTGCGCCTTGATGTTGTCGTTCAGCGTGTTCAGATTGATCGAATAGATATGCCCTCTGGGGCCGACGGCGGCGCTCAAAAGCCGCGTCGAGTAGCCGCCCGCCGGGATGAGTTCGGCAACTTTGTCGCCCGGCTTCACGCCGGAGAAGCCAAGCATGATGGCCGGCAAGCGATCGGCGTCACGGTCGGTATCGGCCTTGGGCCGGTGCGAATCGGCAATGGCGGCACTGACGTAAGCCGGCGGGGTCGCCGCCGCGCCCAACACCGCCCCCTGGAACGCGAACAGCAATCCGGCCACACAACCCGCAATCGCGATGTGATGTTTCATTTCGGTGAATCTCCCTGATGGAAAAAGAAAGCCGCCGGACCTCATCGAGACCGGCGGCGCTTTGCGCTTGCCACCGTCAGCGCGGTTTACGGAACTTCAGCATGATCTGGGACGAACCCTGGCCCGAGCGCCCTTTAAGGTCGTCGCCCGGATTCATCATGGCATTACCTTCGCTTTCCAGCATGAACCCTGCCGCCGCGACTTCCTGCTTGATCACCGCCGGATCGATCCGGTGCAGCGATTGCGTGACGGTTTTGCCGGTGCCGGGGGCGGCTACGTAATCGGTGATGACATAGACGCCGCCGGGCTTCAGCGCGGCGAAGATCGCCTTGTCCATGGCGCTCGTGTCCGTGAGGAACATGCCCATATTCTGGAAGTCGTGATAATTCTCCGACGTGAACACGACATCGAGGGCTTCGGGGAATTTCAGTTCGCCGAAGGGCTGCTCGACGACGGAGACATTGCCGTAGGACGGATCGGCCACGATCGGGTTCACGCCGGTTTTGAATCTTTCGTTCAGCGTCGGCAGGTTGGTGGCATAGACATGGCCGGTCGGGCCCACGACCTTGGCAAGCAGCCGCGTGACGTAGCCGCCGCCCGGCACGAGCTCGGAGATCTTGTCCCCGCGCTTGGTGCCGATAAACGTCAACAACTCGGCAGGATGGCGTTTGTCGTCGAGGTCCTTGTTGGCTTGCGGCCGGCTCGAATCGGCGATCGCGGCCGCAATCTCTGGCGACACTGCCTGGGCAGCGAGAACCGGCGCGGTGGACGACAGCAGCAAACCGGTCATGGCGGCGGCAAGAACAAGCGTGCGGTTTCTCATTTCTTCCTCCCTGGGATTCGGCGGCGGACTGTATCAGCCCGCATCATTGTCCAGAAGTGTGTTGTGTTTACTGGGCACGCAGCGATTCACACGTTTACTTGTCATTCCCGGCCGCCCGCCTCCGCTGAAGCTCCCGCGGTCGGGTTGATACATTGCATCCGCCGTAGCCTTGGCGACGGCGGAAGCGGCAAGGCCGCGAGGGGAAGGGAACCCATCTGGCGAATGGATCCCATTCCCCCCGCCTTCGCGGGGGCAGGCTCTCGCCATGGCTACGCCACGGCTCGCCGGGGACGACAGAGAATGTAGGTTGGAGAAAGGCCTAGCGCGAACCGGAACTGGACCGCGCCATTGGCGCCTTGCGCCGTACGGGTTTGGCCGCCGGCTGGGGATTGGAAATTTGTTCCTCGGCTTCTTTGGCAAGGCGCAGGGCTTTGAGGTGCGAGATCTTGTTGGCGTCCGCAGTACGGCTTTTGAGCAGCTCTGCCTTGACGCGGGCATCCGACACGGCCGCTTTCAAATCCCGGACGCTGCTGCCGCCGACGACTTTTTTCATCTCTTGATCCTCAATTTAGGCTGCATAGGCAAACGGGTGACGGCGCGTGGTGCGCCGCCACCCGTTTTCACGCTATTCGATTATGCCGACTTCAGATTGACAGCCTTGGATCCGCGCGCGTCCGGCTGAATGTCGAACGATACGCGCTGGCCTTCGGCAAGGCTGCGCATCCCGGCCGCTTCCACGGCCGTCGCATGGACAAACACGTCCTTGGCGCCGCCTTCCGGCGAGATGAAACCAAAGCCCTTGGCAGAATTGAAAAACTTCACTGTTCCGATGGTCATATAATTCTCCTCCGATCGGTATCTCGCGTGAACACATGTTCACGCGTGCGAGAGACGCAATCAGGTCGGGAAGTTCGGCTGTCTCAGCCAGGCGCGCAACGAGTACGAGTCGGGTTTCTAACAGTTGCGCTTCATCTGACGGACGCCATCGCCCTTCCTATATATCCCACTTCGAGGATTTATTCAAGGAAGAAGCCCGCGATCTATCAGTGGTCGGATAAATTACCCCGCGAATATGGCGGGTTTTTACGATGTTTTCGTAAGCGAACTCAGACCTTTACAGGGATGTCGCGGCGGCCCTTACGGCTTCTTAACCGCGGTCTCACAAAGACGGCGAAGGGCACGCGACAGGGAGGGGGCCGAAAGATGTTGCCAGACGCTGACATATCCTTCCGCCTGCAATCGGGTCTTGATCTCGTCGATATTGGCGCAATCGCCGGATTCGGCGAGCTGATAGGCACGTTCAACGGTGGCGGGGCGATCCATGGTTCACTCTATCGACATCACCCGCCATAAGCGAGGGCACAACCGGTGCGAAACTGTCTCAAACAAGACAGAATCGCAAAGCGGCGCGTTATAAGTCCAGCGTGTTGGGCGCGAAGATTTCTTCCAGTGCCACGCGCCGTTCGCACAGACCCTGTTCATGGACATATTGCGTGACGGTTTCGAGCACCGGACGCGCCGCCTTCAGCCCATAGGGCATCGGCGACTTTGTCACCACGCGGCGCACATTCGGGTCTACCAATCCCATCTCATAATAGGGCGCCATCCACGCCAGCGAGTCTTTCCTCACCTGCTCCATGGCATTGGCGAAGCCGGTGTACAGATTGAGCGCGATCCAGGGATGTTTTTCATATACCGCGCGTTTGACCACCACGATGTGATTGATCGGAAAGATGCCGGTCTTCTTGAAATAGCGCGCCGATTCCGCTTCTCGGTCTTCGAACAGATAACGGATTTGCGGATCGGCCGTGACGTCGACGCGGCTGCGATCCACCAGATTGTTGTTGGCGATGTAATGCACGATGGCGTCGATCTCGTTCTTAAGCAGCATGTCGCCGAGATTGGTGTTGAGCGGAACCGGCGTAATGGACACCCCCGGCGGCGCTTTGAATCCCGTCGAATGGCCGTGGCTCTTGTCGTCGTTGCGTTCCATCCACCAGGTCATGTCTTTCGCCAGCACGCCGAATTCATGCTGCAGCACGCCACGCGTCCAGATCGCGGCCGTCTGTTGATATTCCGGCACGCCGGCGCGCTTGCCCTTGAGATCCGCGGGGGTTTTGATGCCGGAATCCTTCCGCACCAGGATCTCGTTGTGGAAGAATTTGCGCATCGTATAGATCGGCAGGCCGACCCAATCGCGATTGCCCTTGGAGGTGAGGATCGTCAGCGTCGACATCGACATTTCGGAGACGTCGAAATCGCCAAAGCGGAGCTGGCGCCAGAACATCTCCGATGGGTGGACGATCGTCGGAACCAGACGCAGGCCTTCAAATGGCACGCGTCCTTCGATTACCGGCCTTGTGCGCGGATTGTCGGAGAGCGCAACCGAAAGCTCCAGGGCCGAACGGCCCGGATGCGTGGAATCCTGTACGAAATGACCATTTTCGGCACTCACCATTTTGCCCTCAATTCGCTCTCGAACAATTGCCGCCAGTCCTGGCCCGGCGGAACGATGCGGTCGTGTGGACGCACCGCGCGGCAGCTTTCCGGATCCAGCCCCCGCAGGGTTCCGCCGTTTTGCGCGGCATCGAGCGCCTCCAGCATCAGCCGCCGCATGGCGACCACGGCCTTGTCGGAAGCTCCGAGGAATTCCTTCGAGCGGTCGCAGATCGGCCCCATCCCTTCCTGCAGCGCGAAATCCTGGGTGTTGACGCCGACGATGCCGGTGAAATTCTGGGTCTTCTGCATCTGCCGGTCGATTGCGTAGTCGTTGGATTGGTTCTTCTTCAACCGGAATGTGCCGGGGATGAGATCGTTCTGCCCGCGTCCCATTTGGGTTTCGCGGCTCTCGATCCATTCGGGGGTGAGTTCGACCGTCTCGTCATAGGAGCACATAAAATTGTAGACATGGGTAGTCGTGTCATCGATGGGCACCCAGATATGTCCGTCGGCGCGCGGCACTTCGTTCTTGCCGCCGAACCAG
>JAXDMY010000174.1:0-5175 GCA_034665805.1 Alphaproteobacteria bacterium | reverse complement strand
CGTCATCGTGAAAGTGGACGACCCCGACACGTTCAACGGGCCGCTCACGCTCAAGAACATCTGGCGCCGAAACAATGTGGCAATAGAGGAATCGGTTTGCGCGGACGACGGCGGCGTCGACCATTTCCAGCAAAATCTCTATCCGATCCCGGTAGCCGGCAAACCCGACTTCTGATCGGCCTGGCGATTGGCCGCCGCTGAGCGGCCTCGAACCATTATATGACATTTCCATGTCGCCTCTTGGGACCTTGAAAGGCCGAGCCAACGCGCGTTCTTGCTGCCGCGCTTACGTTACTTCTCTCAGCCTGCGCGCGGCCGCCGGCGGCGACGAGCGCTCACCGTTCTACTCCGCAGGGTTCGCAGACGGCTGCGCGACAGCCAGCGCGGAAGGGACCGCAACACCAGCTCGCGAGCCGCAGCGCGACCCGGCGCTCTACGCCAAGGACCCCGATTATCGCGCCGGCTGGATTTCGGGCCACGCGACTTGCCGGATGGAAGGCGGTCCGCGGCGCTTTTGAAGGAGCGCTTCTTGTCGATTTTCTCTCACAAATGTGACGGCTCGGCCCCAAAATGGTCCGTAGTCGAACTTTCTTAACCATCCGCGCGCTATCCTGCTGTTGCGCCTCCGTATAAGGAGCGTATAATCCGTACACGACGCACTTCCTGCGTAGAAGGAGGCCTCGATGTTGTTGGCGCGTCTGGTTACTGGCCGTTACGGGTATGAGATCGCCGAAGAGCAGTCCCGCCCCAATTCGTTGCCCGCCAGCCAGGGATGGTTTTCCCGGCTTGTCGCCATGCTGCCGGTCCGCAAAAAAGCAGGATCGTAACCAAGATTTCTTGACCGATCTGGTGCCGTCGCGGCGCGAGCGCGTCGACCCGACGGCTAAACTTCAGCTCCGCGCCCTCAAGCCGCCGCTTTCGCGGCCGTGAAACGGCCATAGAACGTCTCGCCCTTGCGCGCCATCTCCCGCAGCAGCTTGTTGGGCTGGAAGCGCGTCCCATGTTTGGCGGCGAGCGCCTCGCAACGTTTGACGAATTCGGCGGCGCCCATAGTGTCGATCATGGAGATCGGTCCCCCCGTATAGGGCGCGAAACCCCAGCCCAGGATCGCGCCGACATCGGCGTCTCGCGGGTCCGTGATGACGCCTTCTTCAAAGCAGCGCGCCGCTTCCAGCGCCTGGATGGTCAAAAGCCGCTGTCTCAGCTCATCGGCATCGGCGTCGCTGCGCCATTTGCCCTTGCCGTAATCGAACAGGCTCGGCCATAGGCGGCCGCGCTTGCCGCGGGCATCATATTCGTAGAAACCCTTGCCGCCCTTGACGCCCGGCCGGCCCGATGTCTCCACGAGCCAGGCCATGATTTCCTCGGTCACATCGGGCTTTTCGCTTTTGGTCACCTCTTTGCGGCCCTGCCGCGCGATCTTCAGCGCCGTGTCGACTCCAACGGAATCCAGCACTTCCAGCGGACCCATGGGCATGCCGCTCATCCGCCCGACATTCTCGATCAATGGCGGCGCGATACGCTCGGCCAGCATGCTCAGACCCTCCAGCGTGTAGGTTCCGAAGCAGCGCGACGTGTAGAAGCCGCGGGAGTCGTTCACGACGATGGGCGTCTTGCGGATCTTGCGCACATAGTCGATGGCGGTCGCGAGCGCCCGGTCGGAGGTCTGTTTGCCGACAATGATCTCCACCAGACCCATGCGTTCGACCGGTGAGAAGAAATGGACGCCGATGAAATTCTTCGGCCGCGCGCTGGCCTCGGCCAATCCGGTGATCGGCAGCGTGGAGGTGTTGGAGCCGAAGATCGTGGTATCGCGCGTCACCGCATCGGTTTTCTTGGTGGCCTCGGCCTTCACGCCCCGGTCTTCGAACACCGCCTCGATGACCAGGTCCACATCCTTGAGGCCGCCGAAATCCGCAAGCGGATGGATGCGCGCCAAAATCTCGGCCTTGCGCTCGGGCGTGGAGCGGCCACGGGAAATCTCGTGATCGAGCAGCTTGGCGGCATGATCCATCCCGCCCTTGGCCTTCTCTTCGGTGGTGTCGATCAAGGTTACGTCGATACCCGCCAGCGCCGAGACATAGGCAATGCCGGCGCCCATCACGCCCGCGCCAATGACGCCCAGCCGCTTCACGTCGAGCTGTGTCTCTTTGGCCGGGCGTCTGGCGCCTTTGCCGAGTTCCTGCATCGACTGGAACAGAGTGCGGATCATGTTCCGGCTCGCCGGGTTCATCAGAATGCGCACGAAATACCGCGCTTCGATCTTGAGCGCGGTGTCGATGTCGACGAGCAGTCCTTCATAGACCGCCGACATGATGAAGCGTTGCGCGGGGTAATTGTCATAGGTCTTCTGACGCAGCATGGCGTTGCCAACCGTGAACACCTGCGCGCCTGAGGCCGAATACGGCCCGCCGCCCGGGATGCGGAAATCTTTCTTGTCCCAAGGCTGCTGCGCGGCTGGATTGGCTTTGATCCAGGCCTTCGCCGCGGCAAGAAGCTCGCCTGCCGGTACGACTTTCTGCGCCAGGCCCATGCCCAACGCGGTGGCGCCATCGATGCGCCGCGCTTCCAGCATCATGGGAAGCGCCTGCATGGCGCCGATCATGCGCGGCAGACGCTGTGTGCCGCCCGCGCCGGGGATGAGGCCTACCTGCGCCTCGGGGAATCCGAGGCGAATGCGCGGGTCGTCGGCAATCATCCGGCAATGGCAGGCGAGCGCGATCTCCAAACCGCCGCCCAACGCGGTGCCATTGATGGCCGCCACCACCGGCTTTCCGCACAGCTCGATTTTGCGGAACGTGCGATGGATATTCATCATCGTGTCGAAAACAGCTTTGGCGGCATCGCCGCCGCCCTGGCCGGCATAGGCGCTCATCTCGTCAAGATCGGCGCCGGCGCTGAAGCCGCCCGGCTTGCCGCTGGTGAGAACCAGCCCCTTGATGGCCGCATCTTTGGTGATCGCTTCGGCCACTTGCGCGAGCTCGGCAATCGCCGCCATGGAAAGCACGTTTACGGATTTGTCGGGCGCGTCCCAGACCAGCGTGACGATTCCGTCCTGATCCTGATCCCACTTGAAATTTGCAAGTTTCATGCGGCCCTCAGACTCTCTCGATAATGGTGGCGGTGCCCATCCCGGCGCCGATGCATAGCGTGACCAGAGCCGTCGTCAGATCGCGCCGCTCCAACTCGTCGAGCACCGAGCCCAAGATCATGGCGCCAGTGGCACCCAACGGATGACCCATGGCGATGGCGCCGCCATTCACATTCACTTTGGCCGGCGACAATTTCATCTCGCGGATATAGCGCAGCACCACCGCGGCGAACGCCTCGTTGATTTCGAACAGATCAATGTCCTTCGCCGTCATGCCGGCCCGCGCGAGGACTTTCTTCGTCACCTCGGCCGGAGCGGTCAGCATGATGCAGGGTTCCGAGCCGAGGGAGGCGAAGGCCCTGATCTTGGCGCGGGGCTTCAGACCAAGGGCTTTGCCTTTCTTTTTCGTGCCCATCAGAACCGCCGCCGCGCCATCGACGATGCCGGACGAATTACCGGCGTGGTGCACATGGTTCATCGCTTCGACTTGGGGATAGCGTTGGATGGCGACGGAATCGAAACCCATCGCGCCGAACTCCGCGAAGGCCGGCTTCAAGGCGCCCAGCGACTGCATGGTGGTCTCGGGCCGCATATGTTCGTCGCGATCCAGAATCGTCAGGCCTTGGGAATCCTTCACCGGAACGACGGAATTGGTGAAATAGCCGCTCGCCCACGCCTTCGCCGCGCGCTTCTGGCTTTCCACGGCAAATGCGTCGACATCGTCGCGCGAGAATCCGTCGAGGGTCGCGATCAGATCGGCGGAAATGCCTTGCGGCACGAAATAGGCAGGGATCGCGATGGATGGATCTTCCGGCCACGCGCCGCCCGAGGAACCGATCGTCACGCGGCTCATCGCTTCCACGCCGCCACCAATGGCCAGATCCGATTGACCCGCCATGATCTGACCGGCGGCCATGTTACAGGCCTCAAGGCCGCTGGCGCAGAACCGGTTGACCTGAACACCTGGCACGTTTTGCGCATAACCGGCCTTCAACACCGCCGCACGGGCGATATCGGCGCCCTGTTCGCCCACAGGATCGACGCAGCCCATGATCACGTCGTCGAGCTCGCTCGTATCGAGCGTATTGCGGTCCCGGATCGCCTGGAGGGACTGCGTCGCGAGCTCGAGCGCCGTCACTTCATGGAGCGAGCCGTCCTTCTTGCCGCGCCCGCGTGGCGAGCGCACCGCATCGAAGATGAAACATTCTGCCATTCTAATAACCTTTCGGGCGTGCCCTATTGGCGCGACTTGCGCTTGAACCAGGTTCGGATGACGGACAACTGTCCCAGGACAGCCACAAAGGAGAACGCCGCTATCATGTAAAGCATAGTCCTTACGTTTGGGTTTTCTTCGTTAAAGGCCAGATAAAGCAATGTTATCAAGGCCGCTACGAAGACCAAGAAGGCGACCAGGTTGAGCGGGCGGGACTTAACGCCAATCTGGACATTGCGCCGGATCAGGGCGTTGACCGCATCCACCGCCGCTTCGCACCGGCCCCGGCAGGCGAGGCCCCCCTCCCGTTCGGAGGCGCAGTCGCGGCAGAGTCCGCGATGGCAATGTTTGCAGGTTCCTACCGCATCCACTTGGGGATGATAGAAACATCTCATCGGGGCGCGCCCAGCGAATCAGATGCAACCCTAGGTCACAGGCCTGTTCACTTCAACAAACTGGGGGGCTTCTACCTTTTTCAGCCCGAGCGGCGGAAGTTCTGCATAGCGAAATCCCAGTTCAGCAATTTTCCGGTCACGGCTTCGAGAAAATCCGGCCGCCGGTTCTGGTAGTCGAGATAATAAGCGTGCTCCCACACATCAATGGCGAGGAGGCACTTCTTGCCCTCGGCCATCGGCGTGGCGGCATCCGGGGTCTTCTCGATTCCGATCCTGTCTTTGTCATAAGCAACCAGCCACACCCAGCCGCTGCCGAATTGGGCAACGCCCTCGTGAGCGAATTTCTCCTTGAACTTGTCAAAGTTTCCAAACTCGCGATCGATCGCATGCGCAAGCTCGCCCTGCGGCTTGCCGCCGGCCGGCGTCAGGCAGGCCCAGAAGAACGTGTGGTTCCACACCTGCGCCGCATTGTTGAA
>JAXDMY010000173.1:0-8226 GCA_034665805.1 Alphaproteobacteria bacterium | reverse complement strand
TCGCGATCAATTTCATCCCGAATTTTCTGGGCGGCGGCTTTCTTCAGGGCTGGCTCGGTTCCTATTGGAGCAGTATGAGCAAGGCGGATTTTTTCCTGATGATTGCCGCAATCGCCGCGGTTGCGGGACTCATCGTATGGGCCTTTGACAGGCCGCTGAAGCCGATCCTGAAGGAATAGGTCCGATGGCGCGCAAGGACACCAAGCTCATCCAGGCGGGACGCTCGCCGTCGCTGCATGCGGGCGCGGTGAACACGCCGGTCTATCGCGTCTCCACCGTGCTGTTTCCCGATCTTCAGACCATGCGCACCGAAGCGCAGCCCTATACCTATGGCCGGCGTGGCCAGCCGACAACGCGCGCGCTCGAACAGGCGCTGTGCGGCCTGGAGGGCGGCGCGCGCACCGTGTTGACGCCGTCCGGCCTCTCGGCCTGTACGCTTGCGATCCTGACTGTGTGCGGCGCGGGCGACCATATCCTGGTGGCCGATTCTGTCTACGGCCCGACGCGCGTGTTCTGTCAGAAGCTGGGAAAGCGCTACGGCATTTCCACGACCTATTTCGATCCCTGCATCGGGGCGGCCATCGCCGAACAATTCCGCCCCGAAACCAAAGCGGTGTTTCTGGAAAGCCCTGGCTCGTTCACTTTCGAGGTGCAGGACGTTCCCGCCATTGCGGCAATCGCGCACCAACGCGGTGCGGCCGTGATCCTCGACAATACTTGGGCGACACCACTTTATTTCGATGCGATCGGTCATGGCGTCGATCTCTCGGTGCAGGCGGTGACGAAATATATCGGCGGCCATGCGGATGTCTTGATGGGTGCGATCACCGCCAATGCCGCCTTCAAAGACCGGCTGGTCGAGACCCATGGCACGCTGGGCCATTGTTCTTCCGGCGATGAGGCCTATCTGGCCTTGCGCGGTTTGCGCACGCTTGCCGTGCGCCTCAAGCGCCACCAGGAAAGCGCGACCGAAATCGCGGCCTGGCTGAAGACCCGGCCCGAGGTGGCGCAGGTGATCTATCCGGTGCTGCACGACGATCCGGGGCACGCGCTGTGGCGGCGCGATTTCACCGGCGCATGCGGCCTCTTCAGCATCGTGCTCAAACCCTGCCCCGACGCTGCCATCACCGCCATGGTCGATGGGCTGGAGCATTTCGGGCTCGGCTATTCCTGGGGTGGCTTCGAGAGCCTGGTCGTGCATGGGCATTTCCACCGGTCCTTCCCGCCCGCCCTGGAAGGACCGATGCTGAGGCTCCATATCGGGCTCGAAGACGTCGAGGATCTGAAGGCCGATCTGGCGGCGGGATTGGAGCGCCTGCGCCGGGCGATGTGATCGCTTTGCGGCGCCCTCTACCGGGCACGGAAAGATTTTGTCCGGCGGGGGTGATATGGATGTTTCGAAGCCGAGAAGGAGACCTGCATGGCTGTCGATGGGACTTGGAAACTGACGGTGAACACGCCGATGGGCGCGCAGGAAAGCACGCTCGTCATCGCCTCTTCGGGCGGAACGCTGACCGGCACGCAGAGCGCCGGCTCGGGCGAAGGCAAGCCCATCGATGAAGGCACCGTCAACGGCAACAATATCAGCTGGAAATCCTCCATCAGCCGGCCGATGGCGATGACCCTGGCATTCTCGGGCGTGGTGAACGGCGATTCCCTCACCGGGTCGGTGAAGCTCGGCATGTTCGGAAGCCAGCAATTTACCGGAGTGCGCGCCTGAACGTGACCGAGGAAAAGATCTCCGCGGAAGAATTCCTCGCCGCCGTCGCTTTCGATGCGAGCGGCTTGGTGCCCGCGATCGCCCAGGATGCCAAAAGCGGCGAAGTCTTGATGATGGCGTGGATGAATGCGGAATCTCTCAAGCGCACGCTGTCGGCCGGAGACGTCGTTTATTGGTCGCGCTCTCGTAAGAAATTGTGGCGCAAAGGCGAGACCAGCGGCCATACCCAGCGACTCGTCGAAGCCTATGTGGATTGCGACGGCGACACGCTGCTGCTCAAAGTCGAGCAAACGGGTCCGGCCTGCCACACCGGCGCGCCCACCTGCTTTTTTCGCAAGGTGCAACACTAGCGTGGTGGATTTGAAGTTCCTAAGATTTTCAGGGCATTCACATTTAGGAACTTCAAATCCGAAAACCACGCTAGATTCAATAAATTGCCAGTGTGGCTTTGAATCCGAAATTCGCCCGGAGTGTTGCCCAAGGTATTGCGAATTTCGGATTCGCCACACTGAGCTTAGGAGCCGAAGATGAACGGAGGAGAATCTCACGATGAACCGAGAGCCGGCGTCAGCCGCAGGCTTGCGCTCGCGGCCTCCGTGCTTGTCCTGGGCGCCGCCGCAACGCGCGTCAGCGCCGCGATGAGTCCGGAACCGTTGACCCCCATTCCCATCCCGCCGCAGGCACCGGCGAAAGAGGGGATCGCCGTCCTTCCCGGCGCGCGTCTTGCCTATTGGGACACCGGCGGGAATGGCGAAGCGATTGTGCTCCTGCATCCCGCGACGGGAAGCGCAGGCATCTGGAGTTACCAGCAGCCCGTTTTCGTGCGGGCCGGCTATCGCGTCATCGCCTATTCGCGGCGCGGTTATGGTGGCTCCGATCCCGTGCCGAAGGACAATCCCGGAACCGCGGCGGGCGATTTGCAGAATCTTGCCGATGTTTTGGGATTGGGCAGATTCCACCTCGCCGGTTCGGCCGCCGGCGGCGGCATCGCCATGGACTACGCGCATTCGCACCCCGAACGGCTCCGCAGCCTGGTGGTCGCATGTGCCATTGGAGGCGTCACGGACAAGGACTATGTCGAGCTCTCCGCGCGGCTGCGTCCCAAGGGCTTTGACGAGATGCCCGCGGCGTTCCGCGAACTCTCGCCCGCCTATCGCGCCGCGAATCCGGCCGGCACCGAGGCATGGGCGGCGCTGGAGCACTCCGCCATCACCGGCAACCGAGTCGGGCAACCACCGGCAAACAAGATCGACTGGGCGAGCTTTGCAAGACTGAAAGTACCGACGCTGGTCATCGGCGGCGATGCCGATCTCGCCGTGCCGCCCCCCATGCTGCGCCTCTACGCATCACACGTCCCCGGCTCCGAAGTCGTCAGCGTGCCCGAAGCCGGACATTCGCTTTATTGGGAGCGGCCCGACATCTTCAACCGCACGCTCCTGGACTTCTTCGCCAAGCATCGAAGTTGATCGGAGTACTGCATCGACAGAACGGTGCGATTGGGCGTATATGCGAAGCACCACGCTGGAGCCGTTTTCCGATCAAGTTGCACTGGAAAACGGCTCCCGCCTTTTGATTTGTCACGCAATCTTCTCGCCGAACCGCCCGGGCGGCTTTGCCGCCCAGTTTGATATATAAGGCGCGCGAGGCACGCCGGGCACTTCGGCGGATTGCGCTTTATATCCGGAACTATTGTCGTTGACGCAGCAGGGACTGATTACGCAGGACGGGTTGCCGCCACCGCAGCGCCGCTGGGCCATCGCGACCGTCGCGCTGGCAATTTTTCTTACCGTTGTCGATCAGACGATCGTCAATGTGGCCTTGCCCACCATCGCCGCCGATCTGAACGTGGACGCGTCGTCCTCGGTCTGGATCGTCAACGCCTATCAGGTGGCGATCATGCTCTCGCTGCTGCCGCTCTCCGCGGTCGGCGACATCTTCGGCTACAAACGCGTCTACCTTGCGGGCCTGGCGCTGTTCGGTATCGCATCGCTCGGTTGCGCGCTGGCCTCCTCGCTTGCGGTACTGACAGGAATGCGCGTGGTGCAGGGGTTGGGTGCGGCCGGCGTCATGAGCGTAAACATGGCGCTGGTGCGGTTTATCCATCCGATCAATCGCCTCGGACATGGCATCGGCATCAATGCGGTCATCATCGCGGTTTCCGCTGCCGCCGGCCCGACCATCGCGAGCTCGATTTTGGCCTTTGCCCCTTGGCCATGGCTGTTCGCGATCAAGGTGCCGATCGCCATCATCGCGGTGGCGATCGGAATCTATGCCTTGCCGGAAACGCCACGCGCCACCCATCCATTCGACGCGGTAAGCGCGATTTTGAGCACGATCACGTTCGGCACATTGATCGCATTCCTGGATGCATTCAGCCGCCCGACCCCGTTTGCCCTCATCGGGGCGGAACTCGCGCTCACTCTGGTGGCGGGATTCGTCCTCTATCGCCGCCAGCTCGGGGTGCCTTTGCCGCTGCTTCCGGTCGATCTGCTGCGCATTCCGATGTTCGCGCTTTCGGTCAGCACCTCTTTTTTCTCGTTCTTGGCGCAGACCCTGGCCTTCATCGCTCTGCCATTTCATTTACAGGCAATCGGATATTCGGTGGTCGACACCGGCCTTTTGATGACACCATGGCCGATCGCCACCGCGATCTTCGCGCCGATCTCAGGGAAGCTTTCCGATCGCTATCCGGCAGGGCTGCTGGGTCTGTTGGGACTCGCGGCGTTTGCCGCTGGCCTTGCTGCGCTCGCGATCCTATCGGACCGCACGAGCATGGGCGATGTCGCCTGGCGCATGGCGATAGCCGGTGCCGGCTTCGGTCTTTATCAATCGCCCAACAACCGCACCATTCAGGCCTCCGCCCCGCGCAGCCGCAGCGGCGGCGCGAGCGGTATGCAGGCGATGGCGCGCCTTCTTGGGCAAACCGTCGGTGCGGCGCTCACGGCGCTGATTTTCGCGCGTTTCCTTCGCGGGGCCATGGTCGCGGTCTGGTTCGCCACCGGCTTTGCCGTGATCGGCGCGGCTGTCAGCGCCCTGCGTCTGACCGATTTGCCCCAGCCCAAGGACTGAACGCAACCATCCAATTCAAACATCGTCCCCGGCTATCGGGGCTCTTTCGAACGTAATCGCACCGCCCCTTTTGTCGTTTCGTGCGTTTCAATGGCGGCGGCGGCACAGCCGTGCGCTTGTCTGCAACGAGGAATTTAGAGGAATCCCTATGAAAACAAATACTTTTGGGGCATTGGTCCTGTCGGGCGCGGCGTTGCTGCTGTTGGGGTGCAACCAGAACAATCCGACGCCCGGTGCCGCCGCACCCGGAGCTGCGGTGGTCGTACCAGCGCCGGGTCCGACCGTGGTCGTGCCAGAACCGACACCCGGACCGCCCGGACCTCCAGGCCCAGAAGGCGCACCCGGAGCCCCGGCCCCGGCCCCGGCCCCGTAGAGTCGACAAGCGAGAAGCGGAAGGCGCCCATAACGCCTTCCGTCTCTTGGGCTTTTTCGTGGGCTGCCAGGCGCTTTTGGCGGGCGATGCTGCAAATCTTTCTTAATCCCCTGAACCATAGAGTGGCATCGAAGCGCCGGAAGATCTGGCGTAGCCGCTTAGCGGCGAAAGTCTGACGAACGGCCCGATGAGCGGGACGTCTTATTGCGATGCTTTGCACAGGGGAGAGATTTGATGGCCAACGTGCGTTCACTCAAGAATGAGAAAATCGGCAAGGACGTTCTGACACGGGCGTCAGGCTGGTGCAGCGATGCGATCGAGGTCGCTTCGGATGCGGCAGAAAGCGTCGGCGATTGGGGGACTGAATCGATCGATGGCGCCCGCAAGGTCGTACGCACGCGTCCTTTGGCAGCCTGCGCCCTCTCGCTGAGCGCGGGAGCCATCATCGGATTTCTCCTCATACGCTGAGGCGTCGCGGGAGCAATTTGCTGCTGCTCTATAATCGGCGACTCCCCACGGACTGGAGTCGCCGCGGCTTCATGCGTGCTAGTTAGAGGCACGGCCCTGTACCGCGTCTGCGAGCTGTTTACGGGGCGTCGGCTGAATCAATTCAGACTGATCGATCTGCCGCAATCTCATGAGCGCCGACGAGGCGATCGATCATGTGATGACCGTGGGAAGGGTCATCGTTTTGTTGACTGACCTTCTCGGCGAGCGCCGCAGTGCGCTCATAATCGTCGGCCATGAGCAACATGGCCTGCCGTTCTCCCGGTCCCATGGAGAGGGCCAGCTCGCGGAATTCTTCCGCCCGGTGTCTGAAAACGCGAGCTTTGTGCGAACTCATTCCCGATCCTGCGCTGATCACTTGCTAAACAATTCGAAGCCACGCTGAGTTCCGCTGATAGAGGTGCGGTATAATGCGCGCATCGCGGTGTCGCGAGCTTGGAATGGTTTTTTGGTTAAGCGATAAGCTGAAGCTAAGCCGGATTGCCGGTTTGTTATGGTTAACGATGCCGAGCGGCCGAATGCTTGACGCGTCGCCAGCACTGACGCGGTAAGCATCATGCGCGAAATAATGACGCATCGGACGCCGCCCGATATTTTACGCCTCGCGTTTCAAGTACGAAACGGTCTTCGACCATTAGGCGGTGGGAGCTGCGGGCCAAGCGCACCACCGAGGGGGAGCCGAATGTCGTCCACGCATTTTAAAGTGTTCGCTGCTTGCGCTGCGCTCGTTTCCGTAGTCGCTTTTATGTTTCTTTTCACTTTTAGTGACGAGGCCGACTCATCGGCCTATGGTCCGAACGCCGGCGCCCGGACGGAGCACCGATCCGCATCCGGCCAATAATCGGGCTCGATTTCCACAATTCCACAAGGTCGGCCGCCTCGCGCGCGCGTCGCGCGTTCCGCACCATCTGATCGATGTGCATGACGGTACGCTTTCCCTCGAAAGCGAGGTCAATGACGGCACCGCGGTTACGATTTTTCTGCCGGCCGAACGCGTCGAACGATCGGAGGCTCTACCTGCGGTCAAGGCCATCACCTGCCCCCTTCCCGGGCAATTCAAGATTCAGATCGGGCTCAAACTCGTGCTAGCGTAGTAGCCGTCGGTGATTTTTCGGGGGCGGTCATGAAGCGTTCCACGGGCTTGGTTTTGAGGAGCGCGGCGTTTTTGTCGGTTCTGGCTTTGTGGGGCTCGGCCAATGCGGCCGATTCCATCGGCAAATGGTCGGTCGCCGCCCAGATGACCACGTCCCGGACGGAGCTTCTCGCCGATGCCTTCAAGGGCAAGATCTATGTGGCGGGAGGCGAAGCCTTGGGCAGGCAGGATTCGCCGTTGTTTCAAGAATTAGACCCTCGAACGGGCCATTGGCGCGATCTTGCCCGCATGCCGATAGGCGCCTCCCATGTCGGCATCGCGGCCTTGAACGGCAAGATCTATGTCGCCGGCGGTTTTACGGCCAACGTCCATAAGAATCCTCTCGACCAGTTCATCGAATACAATATTGCCACCGGCACATGGCGCGATCTGGCGCCGCTGTCCTCGCCGCGTGGTTCGCTCAGCCTGGTGGCGCTTGACGGCAAGATTCATGCGATTGGCGGCCGGGGCGTGGACGGAATGACCGTCGGCACCCATGAAATCTATGATCCGGCTACGGGAGCATGGACGAAGGCGGCTCCCCTGCCCGTCGCGCGCGATCATTTGGCGGCCATCGTGGCGAAGGACGGGCTGCACGTCTTCGCCGGGCGTACCAACGCCACAGTCGACAATGTCGGGCTTCATGATGTCTATGATCCGGCTACGGACAAATGGCGCACGCTTGCCCCGATGCCGACGCCACGCAGCAGCGGCGCGGCGGCCTATTATCATGGGCTCATTCTCTATTATGGCGGCGAATGCAAGGATGCCAGGGCGCGCATCGCCTATGATGAATTCGATGCTTACGACCCGAAAACCAACAGCTGGAAAGCGCTCGCCAAGGCGCCGTCCGCCATGCACGCGCAAGCCGCTGCCGTGGTCAGCGACACCGCCTATTTCATCGGCGGTTCGGCGAGCTGCGGAAGCGATAAGCCGTCGCTGCCGGTTTATGCCTTTCATTTGCCGTAAGAGGCCGAGCTTCGATGGATGTATTGTAGGCGACAGACCGTTGAGAGCCGGCGTGTTAAGCGTCCTCGATTTGCCGAAGGGTCATTTCTTACTTTTGAGGCATTGCGTGATAGACCAAGATCACAAACCCGACCCACGGGTGGCCGAATTCAAGCTGCTCGCGGAAACGGCGCAGCGGATGGCCGAGAAGGCCGAAACCGAGGCCGCCCGTGTGGACTATCTCAAGATCGCGAAGGATTGGCTCGCGCTCGCGACGGAAATTGAGAACGCACAAGCCCCCAAAGCAGCTCCGCGCACGCCTTAGGCGGACAGGAGCCGTAGATGGTTCGCGTTGTGCCCGGAAGCGCGCATCTCTGACCTATCGAACAGCGATATTTCAGGGTCCTGAGGGCTGACTTTCGTGGGCTGACAAAGCGCTCGGGAGGTGAGCGAGGACTTGATCAAGGCCGCTTCCCT
>JAXDMY010000172.1:0-7835 GCA_034665805.1 Alphaproteobacteria bacterium | reverse complement strand
TTTTCGACGAGATGAAGCGTATTGGATTGGACGGCATCACGGTGTCGCCCGGCTATGCCTATGAGCGCGCGCCGGATCAGGAACATTTTCTGAACCGGGAGAAGACGAAGCAGCTCTTCCGCGGGATACTGTCGCGCGGGCGCGGCGGGAAGGCTTGGTCGTTCTCGCAGTCCGCGATGTTCCTGGATTTTCTCGCCGGCAACCAGACCTATCACTGCACGCCTTGGGGCAATCCGACGCGCACCGTGTTCGGCTGGCAGCGGCCTTGTTATCTCCTGGGCGAAGGTTATGCGCAGACCTTCAAGGAGTTGATGGAGGAGACCGACTGGGACTCCTACGGCGTCGGCAATTACGAGAAATGTGCCAATTGCATGGTCCATAGTGGCTTTGAGGCCAGCGCGGTCATCGACAGCGTCAAGCGGCCGATGGCGGCCTTGGGCGTGATGATGCGCGGCGTGCGGACCGATGGTCCCATGGCACCGGAAATCCCGCTCGACCGCCAGCGTCCGGCCCAGTTCGTGTTCTCCTCACATGTCGAGCGCAAGCTCGCTGCCATCCGGTCCGGCAAGACCAGGCCCGAGGACGTCGCGGCAGCGGAGTAGGGCATCGAAGCCGACCTTCGATTCCCGCGCGGTCCGGATCAGAGCCGGGACTTGCCGCGGGTCAAAGAGCACCGCCTTCAGCACGCCAAGAACATTCACCCTGCCCAGGGGCGTGATCGCGCCCGCAACGAGGGCCGGCAATTCGCTTGCCGCCGGATCGGCGATGGCGCGCAAGGCGGCAAAGGGGATGCGATGCTCGCCGGCGAACCGCGCCGCGCTGTGGGACTCCATGTCGACGGCATAAGCGCCGGTGGCGCGAAACAAGTCCGCCTTGGAGGTGCGGCCAAGAACAATCCCTTGCGAACCGGCGATCGGCGCGACGACGGCATCGGGCAGGCGCGCCGCCAGGCGCTGTCTCCAGAACGCATCGGTGGGAATGTGCTGGTCTTCGCTCACGATTTCGCTGGCGATCACGCAGTCGCCTGATTTCAACGACGGCGAGAGGCCGCCGGCGATTCCGATGCTGATGATCCCGGCCGTGTTTTTGGTCATGGCGCGTTCGAGGCTCTCGCGCAACAGACCCGCCCTGCCACCGCAGGAAAGGACCGTGACGCCAGCCCCGGCGACGATACGAGCCTCTCGCGTTAACCCCGTGACGGCAATGATCATCAGAGCCCGTAGGCAACCCGGCGCGAATTGCGGGATTTCAAATTGCGATATCGGGCCAAGGCCCAAAGCGGGAAGAATTTCGCGTAGCCGTGATAGCGCAGATAGAACACGCGCGGGAAACCGCCGCCGGTGTAATGCTCCTCCGGCCAGAACCCATCCGGTCCTTGCGTCATTTGCAGATACCGAATTCCGTGCGCGACGGCTTCGTGATCCACTGCCCCCGCCGCCATCAACCCCAGAAGGGCCCACGCGGTCTGGGACGCTCGCGATGGCGCGGGCTCATGGCCGCGATAATCCAATTTGTAGCTGTCGCAACCCTCGCCCCAACCGCCGTCCGGGTTTTGGATGGCGATAAGCCAATCGGCGGCACGGCGGACCGCAGGATCTTCCGGGGGAATTCCGGCCCCATTGAGGGCGGCAAGCACCGACCACGTGCCGTAGATGTAATTGACGCCCCAGCGCCCGAACCAGCTGCCATCGGCTTCCTGCGTCTGCCTCAAATAGGTGAGCGCGGCGCTCATCTGGGAATCGCCGGCTTGCGCGCCAAGCTGGGCCAGCATGCCGATGCAGCGGGCGCTGACATCGGCGGTTGGCGGATCGAGCAGAGCGCCGTGATCGGCGAAAGGAATATTGTTCAGATAATGATAGGTGTTTTCGGCATCGAAAGCCCCCCAACCTCCGTTCCGGCATTGCATGCCGGCCACCCATTCGCGCCCGCGCGCGATGGCTTCGTCGCGTTCGGGTCCAGTGCCGAGCTCCTTGCGCGCACGGTCGAAACCCATGACCACGACCGCCGTATCGTCGAGATCGGGGTAATGGGCATTGTTGTATTGGAAGGCCCAACCGCCGGGCCGGACATCGGGACGTTCGACAGCCCAGTCCCCTTTGACGTCCAGCACCTGCCGGGCGGCAAGCCACTCCATGCAGCGGCGGACCGGCGTCTCCGTCTGAAGGCCGCCCACTTCCATCAGCACGTGGCAGACGAGAGCGGTATCCCACACAGGCGATACGCAAGGCTGGCAATAGGCTTCGCCATCCTTGACCACCAAAAGTTTTTCGATGGCGCGCCGCGCGATGTCGCGCTCGGGATGGTCCGGCGGATAATTCAGCGCGTCATACATCATCACACTGTTGGCTATGGCGGGATAGATGGCGCCCAGCCCGTCTTCCCCGTTCAGCCGTTCGGAAACGAATTCCACGCAGGCTTTGATCGCGCGACTCCGCAAGGAAGCGGGCCAGAACGGATTTGCCAATTTCAGCACGCTATCGAGGGTGCCGAAAAACGCGGACCAATAGCGGTTCTGGTGCGGTGCGCGGCGCTGTGCGGCCGGCTGGCCCGCCGCGAACAATTCCGCAATGTGAATCCCCCGTGGATTGCGCGCCCTGGGCCGCAGGGTCTGCAGCACCAGCAAGGGCGTCAGCACGGTGCGCGCCCAGTAGGACATTTTCGATAAGTGCACGGGAAACCAACGCGGCAAAAGGATCAGCTCGGCGGGGATGGTCGGCACCGCGTCCCACGAGATTTCCCCGTACAAAGCCAGAAGATAGCGCGTGAAGACATTGGCCTTCTGAGCGCCGCCATGCGCCAGAATGGCTTCACGCGCCTCAACCATATGGGGCGCGCTGGGGGAATCGCCGATCATCTTCAAGGCGAAATAGGCCTTGACCGTGGCGCTGATGTCGAACGCGCCATCGTGGAACAGCGGCCAGCCCCCATGGGCGCCGCGAATCCGGCGCAAATAGACACCGATCTTGCGTTCGAGCTCGAGATTGGACGTCTCGGCCAGGTAATGGACCAGAAGCACATATTCGGCAGGAATGGTGGCGTCCGCTTCCAGCTCGAAGACCCAATGGCCGTCGGGTTTTTGCTGCTTCAGCAGCGCGTCCCTCGCCGCATCAATCGCGGCGGCGATGGGGTCGCCGGCTGCGATTTCGGCAAGGCTATGGAGCAAATTGGCGCTCAATCCTGGGTCCCTTCGCGAAGCCCTCATTATACATTCGCCTGGCCGAGGGCCAGTTCCGCGGCACGCCTGCCGGAGCGGACTGCCCCTTCAATGCAGGCGGGCAGGCCGGTATCGGTCCAGTCGCCCGCCAGATAGAGATTTTCCCATCGGGTCTTGGCGCCGGGCCGTTTGGCCTCCTGTTCGGGCGTGGCGGCGAAGGTCGCACGCCGTTCCTTGACGATCTGCCATGGCGGCATGGCGTCAGGAAGATGGAAGACCGCGGCAACATCCTTCCAGCATTGGGCGGCAAGCTCGTCTCGGTCGCCGTCCATCAGGCGGTCGGCATTGCTGATCGTCACCGAAATCCGGTCGGGAAAGGCGAAGACCCATTCGACCGTTCCGCCGATGATGCCTGTGATCGGCGGAGCGCTCGACGGCGGCGCGACGCGGAAATGCGCGCTCAATATGGCGCGGAATTCGTCGGGCGCGGTCAACCCCGGCAGCAGCGATGATGCCGCCCAAGGCGGTAGCGCAAGAATGACGCGGTCCTCGACCGAAATCGGCAGCATCGCTTCGGGCAATTGCAGCCCCAGCACGGATGGCCCGCTGATGACGAGGCTGCGCAGACGCTGACCGAAGCGGAATGTGCCGCCATGTTGTCCGATGAACGCAACCGCCGGATCGATGAACGCAGCCCCGAGCGTCGGAAACGCAACACGCGGACGCCAGGCTGTCCCTCCCTTTGCGATGGTTTCGCGCAAAGTCGCTGCGATGAGCGCGCGCGAGGCCGTTTCGGGTTCCGTGTTGAGCGCTGCGAGCAGAAGCGGACGGACCAGCCTTTGCCATAGCGGGCCCTCCGGTATCTTCCCGCCACCCGCGCGCATCAATCCGGCGAAGGCGAGATAGTCGCTCGCGCGCGTGTCCGGCACCCGGCGCTTTTCATCGAGCGTCCACAAGGGCAGCCGGCCGTCATTGACGCGGATCGTCCAGCGTTTTCCGGCGGGCAGTTCGGCGAAGGCAAATTCGGTGTGCGCCGGACCGGCGAAGCGCTCCGCCGATCCGATCCGCCGCAAATAATCGTGGATGGAATGATTGCCGGAAAGGATCAGATGATTGCCATTGTCGATGATCTGATCCACCGCAGGATCGTAGTAGGAACGGCAGCGGCCCCCGGCGGCGCCCGTCGCTTCGAGCACTTCGACCCGGATGCCTTGCGCCGCAAGGGCGACCGCGGCGGAAAGACCGGAGAGTCCTGCGCCGATGATGTAGACGGTGCGTAAACTCATGCACTCAGGCCGTGACGGAGCAAGATCATGATCAGAGGTCCGCGCCCGATCCGCACCCGTTCGCGCGGCGCCGCCCAGCCCGCTTTTTCCATTTTGGCGAGAATCCGCCCATAAACCGCGCTCATCAGGCGCGGGGCGCGCAGCAACCCGCGGGGCCGTGCGCCCATCACGCTATCCGCACGGCGGTAATGTTCATGGGCAAGGCTCGCGAGCTTTTTGCAGGCTTCGTTGATCGCCGGATGGGCAAGGACGATTCGGGGATCGGAGCTTTCAATGCCCGCCTCGCGCAAAACCTCGCGCGGCAGATAAAGACGCCCCACCGCGGCATCCTCATTGAGATCGCGCAGGATATTGGTGAGCTGCAACGCTCTGCCCAGATGATGGGCAAGTTCGAAGCCCGGGGCTTCGTCCATACCGAAGACTTTGATCGACAAGCGGCCGACGGCGCTCGCCACGCGCTCGCAATAGAGATCCAGCGTTGCAAGGTCCGGCGCACAGATATCCTCATCGACGTCCATTTGCATGCCGTCGATGATCGCCAGGAAGTCCTCTTTGCGCAAACCGTAGCGGGCCACCACGGAACAAAGAAACGCCGCCCGATCCGGCTTCAATCCTTTGTAGATCCCTTCGATATCGGCGCGCCAGCGGTTCAACTCTTCGCGGCGTTCGGATCTGGGCGCGTCGCCCTCATCGGCGACGTCGTCCACCGCGCGGCTGAAGGCGTAGATTGCGAACATGGCTTCGCGCTCGCGCTTCGGCAGCAGGCGCATACCGAGATAGAACGAACTTCCCGATGCGCCGGGCTTGGCTGTCTGCGATCCGAACACGAACACCACTTTCGCTGCTACGCCTATCGCCGTCTTTCGGCGATCTCCGGCGCGCTTAGTCTGGAACGAAAACCGCCGCCGATAAATCGGGCGGCTGCGAAAATCGCCAGGCGTGCGACATCGCTCTTGCTATGATGGACTCGCTCGCAAAGCGGATCGCGCCGCACGAGGCCGCGCGCGAGGTCCTCCGCCAGCGCTTGGATGACGCTCACTTCCAGGGCCAGGCGCCGGTCGCGAATCTGGTGCGCAAAGGGCTTGGCACGAAGCAGAAGCTCGGAGGTCTGCCGCGTCAGGTCGGCAATGACGGCAAGAAGGGCAGGGGAGGCGCGTGGCGCGCCTAAGGCTTCCGGTCCGATACCGTGTTCTCTCAACGCGCCAACCGGAATGTAGACGCGGTCGAGATTGCGATAATCGGCCGCGCAATCCTGCAGATGATTGATGATCTGGAGCGCGGAACATAAGGCATCGGACGCCGGCCACGTCCCGCGGGATTCCCCATGAACGTCAAGGACGAAGCGGCCGACCGGCATCGCCGAAACCCGGCAATAGTCGATGAGATCGTCCCAATCGCGATAGCGCAGCTTGGTGACGTCCCGGCGAAACGCTTCGAGCAGGTCGAGGGGATGATCCAAAGAGAGGCGATGAGCGGCAAGCATCGTGCGAAGCGAAGCAGATTCCGGCACCGTCTCGGACTGGCCGAGAAGGGTTCGCTGCATCTGGTCGAGAAGGTCGAGCTTCTCTTTCGGACTCGCGGAACTGTGGTCGGCGATGTCGTCGGCGGCGCGCGCGAAACGATAGAAGCTGAGAATAATGGCGCGGTGACGCGGATGAATGATCCAGGACGCGACGGGGAAGTTTTCGTCGCGATGGCCCTTTCCCGAACTCAGCTCGGCTGGCGTGCGCATCATCGTCCGGTCATGGCTTGTGCACGGCCTTTCCACATGCCGCCCAGCCCGCGCTTGTGTTGGACGGCAGAATGGACGGTAAATCCCGCGTAGAAAAGTCCGATAAGGGGAAGGGCCAGGCCCCAGAGCGGCGTGCGACGATAGAAGGCCAGGATCGGTTGGAACGCCACCGCCATGCACAGCCAGCACAATGCGGCCAGGAGTCTCGCCGCGCCGGCGCCAAACATCGCGATCAAAACCGGCGCGACATAGAGGACCAACATTCCCGCGATAGTTGCGGCAAGGATTGCGGGCGAATAGCGCAGTTGCGCGTAGGCGGAGCGCGAGACCATCTGCCGGATGTCACGCAACTGCTCATATCGGCGCAGGCTGACGGCGCGCTCCGTCAGACCCAACCAGATAGCCCCCTGCGCCTTCATCCGGCACGCCAGGGCGCAATCATCGATGATTTCCTGACGCAGGCTGTCGATGCCGCCGGCCCTCTCCAGCGCGCCCCGGCTTGCCAGTATGCAGCCGCCGGCCGCCGCCGCCGTGGGGTTGCCCTGCCGATTCACCCAGGAGAACGGGAAGAGCATCTGGAAAAAGAAAATGAAAGCGGGAATGAGGAAACACTCCGCGAAACTCTCGCAGCGCAATTTGGCCATCAGCGTCACCATGACAAGATTGTCATGTTCCGCGCGCGCGACGAGGCGGCGAAGATTGTCCTTCGTATGGATGATGTCGGCATCGGTGAACCAGAAATAATCCGGAGGCTGTTCTTCGGCGGCATGGACGATGCCCTGCTTGAGGGCCCAGAGCTTTCCCGTCCACCCGGAAGGTCGCCCGGTTCCTCGCAAGACGATCAGGCGTCCATCGCGGTTCAGTGCCCCGGCGAGCGCGGCGGTGTTGTCGGTGCTCTGGTCGTCGATGAGGAAGATGCGAAAACCGCCGGGATAATCCTGCGCCATAAGGCTGCCGGCCGACTGCTCGATCAGTTCGGCTTCGTCGCGGGCCGGGACGACCGCTACCACACTGGGCCAGACAGGCGGATCGGGGATGGGATTGCCGCGATCATCCCGCTCCCTCGCCAGCCAGAACATGCCGCGAAAGCCGAGCAGATAGATCCAGGCGCCGAGCGCGATAGAAGCAACGATGAAAGCCGCGCTCATCTGATGTAACCCGCCTGCCGGAACCAGAGGATCGCATCCTCGATTCCTGCTCTGTAAGGCCGCGCTTTGTAGCCGAGTTCGCGTTCGGCCTTGGCGGAGGAAAAGAACATCCGGTGCTTCGCCATGCGCAGCCCATCGACGGTGATGAAGGGTTCCTTGCCGGTCAGTCTGGCGATCCCCTCGGCCGCATATGCGAGGGGAAAAAGTGGCCGGCGCGGCACGCGCATTCGGGGTGGCCGGCGGCCCGTGCATTGCGCGATGGCCGCGAGCAAGTCCCGCAGCGCCACGTTCTGGCCACCCAGAATATAGTTCTGTCCGATGGCCCCTCGTTCCAGCGCCTGGATATGACCTTCCGCGACATCGTCCACATGGACGACGTTCAGACCCGTGTCCACAAAAGCCGGCATGCGTCCTGAAGCGGCCTCAACGATGATACGCCCTGTCGGCGTGGGGCGGATATCACGCGGGCCCACGGGCGTGGAAGGGCTGACGATCACGGCCGGCAGGCCTTCCTC
>JAXDMY010000171.1:0-11643 GCA_034665805.1 Alphaproteobacteria bacterium | reverse complement strand
ACCGTGTCCACCACGAGCGTGTCTCCTTCGAAATGGCCGATGGAATCGCCGTATACGGAAGGCGTCACGTGCTGGGAGTGCGATGAGTTCATGCGGATACGGCGCAGCTGGTTGCCGTAGATGTACTGGAAGTCGATCTCGTCCGGTCGCTGAAGAATCCGGATTTCGAATTCCAGCGCCAGGATGAAGGGAGGCGGCTCGGGGCGGCATTGATTGCGTGGATCGGGAAAATTCGCGCCCGCAAGTTGCAGATCGCCGCGCTTCTTCACGATTTCCGCCGATTGAGGCGTAAGAATCGGGTTGGTGTAATCGCCGACCCGTTCGATGGTATCGGGAAAGCGCGAGGTGTTCGTGACCGGCCCAGGCCCGTATTGCGGCGGTTCGAAGCGGAACAACCCGGCGCGTCCCCATTGGCCGGACAGGTTGGGGATAGACGTAGAAGTTTCTGCCGCCGAAGCAGGCCAAATAAGAATGCCTGTCGAGATAAAGACTACCGCCAGAGGGAGAATTCGCGGATTGGAGCGCATGTGATGCAACTTCTTCCGCTTTTCTGTCAGGGACAGATTTGGCCGAGCCAGCCTGAGCCGCCACAATAGCTCACGTCCTGAATTTGGATCGCAATGTTGTCGGGGTCGGTGAAATAAAGCTCCGCCGTTCCCAAGGGACTTGTCGGACCTCCGCCATTGTTGGCCCGTTGACGCAATCGCACGCGGCACGTCAGAGGCTTGATCAAAGCAGGAATTCCGGTCTCGATCGGCTCAAACCCGTTGGCGATCAGGATTCCCATCACCCGGTTGGGGTCGAAATTTTCGATGTTGAAACAGACGTGATTGATGCCCGCAATCGCATTGGGATTGTTGGTCGTCGGATTGAAGACGATGCCATCCGTTCCCTCGCCGATTGCAAGAGTGACGCCGGTTCCCTGCAACGCGCGAATTGGAAGACCGAAAACGGTGTCGTAGAACGCCTTCTCGCGCGCCCCGTTGGCGATGGTGAGCGTGACATGGTTGATTGTCTTCAGCGCGAAGACGGGCGTTGAGGCCGCAATGGGCCGCCGTGGTAGTATGTCGCCCCTCGGTCCCGAGCCATATCCATAGGCCGTGTGCTGAAGCTGAATCTTGATCCCGTCGGCGTCCGGGAGGAACAATTCGGGCGTGTCGCCGCGCCGCATGATTTGGGCACCGCGAATCCCCAGATCGGACAACGTACGCATGGTTCTCTCGGCATCGAAATCCGCAACACTCATGCCGTAGGAGAGATAACCGGGCTTCGCGCCGCTCCTCGCCGCCGTCAGCGCAAAGAAATGAGGACCATCGCCGACGCGAAATATGACGGCATCGCCTTGCCGAACCGGCGGACCAAACAGTTTTTCGTAGAAGGCCGCGGACCGGTTCAGATCCGAAACCGCGATCATCACATTGTTCAGGCGCCGCGTCGCAATTACCGGTCTCGTCTGCTGACCCATCAATCCCGGAGAGAGCATCGTGGCGGACAGCGCGAGCAGTGCAGTCCTGCGCGTCATCGCAACGGAGCCGCGTTCCATAATCAGGCGCTCCATGCTTTGCCTCCCCGAGCTCCGCCTTGGTGTCCGTAATTGCGGCATGTCGATATTCTGCGCCTTTGCGACGTGTTACGGAAACAGGTGATCCGTCTTCCATGGGGCCCCGGGGGCTTCGCGGCTGTAGCGGATGCGTTCATGCAGCCGGAACGGCCGGTCGCGCCAGAACTCGATTGCCAGTGGCCGCACGCGAAAGCCCGACCAATGCGCGGGACGCGGCACGGTTGAGAGCGCGTATTTCGCCGCAAAGCGCGCCACTTCCTTTTCCAAGGCGAAACGCCCCTCCAAGGGGCGAGACTGGCGCGACGCCCAGGCGCCGATCTGGCTGTCCTTCGCTCGTGTTGCGAAATAGGCGTCGGCTTCCCCATCGCTCACCCGCGTGACCGGGCCGCGCACGCGAATTTGCCGGCGCAGCGATTTCCAATGGAAACACAGCGCCGCGCGCGGATTGGCCGCGAGCTCCTCGCCCTTGGCGCTTTGGAGATTGGTATAGAAGACGAAGCCCTCGTGATCGGCATGCTTCAACAGCACCATGCGGACATCGGGCAGCCCTTGCGCATCCACGGTCGCCAGCGCCATGGCGTCAGGATCGTTCGGCTCATGGGCCTTTGCTTCCGCGAACCACTCCCGGAAAAGTTCGAGCGGTTCGTCGGCAGGAACAAGCTCCCGGTCTTGGAACGGAACGCTCATTTATAAAGCCGGTCGATGGCGCCGCTCTTGTCCAGCGCCTCGACAAAACTGGAATCATAGAAATCCTCGGCCTTGTATTTGCGCATTTCAGGCGAATCGTAGATCGAAAGCGTGGCCTTTATGCCCTCGACCGCGGGATAGGGCTTCTTCGGAATCTCCAGCGCCTCGCGGAACATCCTGTCCTGCGTCGGCGCATCTTTAATGTTGAACCATTTCACCAGCGCCGCATTGAACGCCGCCCGGTTGGTCTTCATCAGCGCATCGGCTTCGATGGCCGCCTTGACGAAGCGGGCCGCGGTGTCGCGATTGGCCTGCAGCCAATTCTTCTCGGCCAGGATGGAGGAACCCGCGACGGGAATCTTATACGGGGTCAGATCAATCACATCGTTGAGCTTCTTCTCGGATGCCATTGCGAACAGCATTCCGCTCCCAAGCAGCGCGTCCTCGCGGCCCTCGAGCAAGGGATTGAGCGCGTTGCCGCCGCCTACCAGTGTGATGTCCTTGCCCGGCTCCCAACCCATTTTGCGCGCAAAGCCCACGGCACCGACATGGGTGACGGCACCCGGCACGGAATAGCCCAGCCGCTTTCCTTTCAGGTCCTGTACCGACTTGATGTTCGGCGAAGCGATGATGTGGTCGCGGATGATGCTTTCGGTCGTGGTGAGCGCGATTCGGTGGATCGCACGCGCATCATTGGCGACGCGGTAGATCATCGGGCTGCCGCCGCCGATGCTAATAGGCGCTGAGCCGATATCGTTCCTGACGAATTGGGCCGGCACGCTGACTCCGGAATTGCGTGCAACCTGGGCAGCGCCCGGGGTGATGAACTGGTGCACGTCGAGGCCGTTCTTGGCGTAGATGCCGGCATCGGCCGCGATCAGGAAGGACACCTTGTTGAGTGAGACGTCGCCCAGCGCCACATCCACGGACGTCAGCTTGTCGGCCGCGCCGGCGGGCAAAGACGCCAGATTCAACAAGAGGCCAAGCAAAAGCCCCGATCTTCCCCTCAAAACCGCCATGTCTTCCTCCTTAAAGCAGCGCCGCTGTCCGATCATAACGGATGGGGGCCCCTGCAACAGGCCCACCTAACAGGCCTTACCCTCCTGGCCAGACTCTCCCTATATAGAGGCGGTAAAGGGAAGAGCTATGCGCGATCCGTACGAGATTCTGGGTGTCACCAAGAAAGCCACGGAGGCCGAGATCAAGAAGGCCTTCCGCACGCTCGCCAAGAAACATCACCCCGACACCCATGCGAACGATCCCAAGGCGGTCAAGAAGTTCCAGGAAGTCAGCGGCGCCTACGAAATTCTTGGCGACAAGGAAAAGCGCGCCCAATTCGACCGGGGCGAAATCGACGCGGCCGGACAGCCGAAGGGCTTCAATCAGGGCTTCCATCCGGGGGCAGGTCCGGGTGGGTTCGAGCAGGGCTTTCGCCCGCGAGGCGGAGCAGGCGGAGGCCGGCCGGAAGGCTTCGAGTTCCATTGGAGCGGCGGCGACGGGTCCGAAAATCTGAGGGCCGACGACATTTTCGCCGACCTTCTTGGTGGTCTTGGCCGCGGCGGCAAGCGGCGTTCCCCGCCAAGAAAAGGTCCCGATGTTCAGCTCGAGACCAGTGTTTCCTTGACCGAAGGCGCGCTCGGCGGCACGAGGCGTGTGGTGCTCGCCGACGGGCGTCAGCTCGAGGCCCGCATTCCACCGGGGGTCAAGGACGGCCAACAGATTCGGCTCCGGGGACAGGGCGCGCCGGGCGAGAGCGGCGGTCCACCCGGAGACGCATTCATCACCATCCACATCGCCCCTCATCCGTTTCTCGAGCGCGACGGGCTCGACTTGCGGATGGACCTACCGGTGACGCTCAAGGAGGCGATCCACGGCGCCAAGGTGCCTGTGCCGACGCTGACCGGTTCGGTGACGCTGACGGTCCCACCTCATTCCAACAGCGGGCGTGTTCTTCGACTCAAAAGCAAGGGAATGCCTGGAGCGGGCGGCGAATCACCTGGCGATCTCTATGTGCGCCTGGTCGTGACGCTACCGGAACCTGCGGATCCCAAGCTCGATGCATTCGTCAAGAACTGGGACCATGAATACGACCCGCGGGCGAAGCTCAAAATAGTTCCCTGATTCGAATTCGCACGACCACGAAGTGTAGTTTCGCGGCAACACAACAATCGAACAACATCGCTTGGCGTGCGGCGCGACCCTCCGCTATAGGATGGAGGTACTAGTGTCGTGGTTTCGAAGTTCGCCACATCATCGATATCGGGCGCCGGGCGAACTTCGAAACCAAAACGACACTAGGAATTAGTAGGTAGCTAGTGTCCCTTGGATTCCGAAATTCGCAAAAAGGCTGATATCGAGATGTTGCGAATTTCGGAATCGGGACACTAGTGTGGCGAATCCGAAATTCGCAAGTGCTTGGGCAATACTTCGGGCGAATTTCGGATTCAGAGCCACACTAGCAATTTATTGAATCTAGTGTGGTTTTCGGATTTGAAGTTCCTAAACGTAGATGCGATGAAAATCTTAGGAACTTCAAATCCACCACACTAGCAAAGGATCGGCGTATGGGCAGTTCCGGCATCATGGAGGGGAAACGCGGGTTGATCATGGGCGTCGCCAATGAGCGCTCGATCGCTTGGGGCATCGCCCAGTCGCTCGCCGCCCATGGCGCGGAGCTCGCGTTCACCTATCAGGGCGAAGTTTTTCGCAAGCGGGTCGCTCCGCTAGTCGAGCCGTTGCGTCCCGCGGCGCTCATCGATTGCGATGTTTCCTCACCCGCTTCGCTGGATGCGGCCTTCGCCGAACTCGCGACGAAGTGGGGTCATCTCGACTTTCTGGTTCACGCCATCGCCTTCTCCGACCGGGAGCAGCTTAAGGGCCGCTACGTCGATACGACGGCCGACAATTTCGCTATGACGATGAACATCTCCTGCTACTCGTTCACGGCGGTCGTGCAACGAGCCGAAAAGCTGATGCCGAATGGCGGCAGCTTCCTCACGCTGACCTATTACGGCGCCGAAAAAGTCATGCCGCATTACAATGTGATGGGGGTTGCCAAGGCCGCGTTGGAAGCGAGCGTGCGCTATCTGGCGGAGGATCTCGGCAAGAAGAATATCCGGGTCAACGCTCTGTCCGCGGGTCCGATCCGCACGCTGGCGGCGTCGGGCGTCGGGGATTTCCGCTATATCCTGAAATGGAACGAGCTGAACTCGCCGCTGCGGCGGACTGTGACGATTTCCGAAGTGGGCGATTGCGCGCTGTTCCTGTTGTCGGACTTGGCGCGTGGGGTAACCGGGGAAATCCTGCACGTCGATTCCGGATATCATGTCGTTGGCATGAAGGCGGAAGACGCGCCCGATATCGCCGTTGTCAAATATGATGGCTCTTGAGCTTAGAAACGGCGTTACCCTCTATTTTGCCCGTCACGGCGAAACACTGGCAAATGTCGAGCGGCGCTTTCAGGGGCGTAACGACACCGCCCTGACCGAACATGGGCGTCTGGAGGCGCGCATGCTGGCCGCGATCCTCGCCGAACTCCTCGCGGGACAACCAACGCCGCGATTCGTCTCAAGCCCGCTGCCGCGTGCGCGCACGACAATGGAGCTGGTCCTGGACGCACTCGGCCTTCCGCGTTCCTACGATACGGACCCGCGCCTAATGGAGATCGATCTCGGCGACTGGAGCGGACTTACCGATGAAGAGGCCAAAGCGCGCGATCCGGCGATGTGGGACAAGCGTCTCCACGACAAATGGAATGTGCGCGTGCCCGGTGGCGGCGAGAACTACGCCATGGTCGCGGAGCGGCTTACGGAATGGGCCGGCGAGCAGAATCGCGATACGGTTGCGATTTCGCATGGTGCCGCCACGCGCATCCTTCGCGGCCTGATTCTCGGCCTCGACGCACAGCAGATGTCGGCCCTGGATGAGCGGCAGGATTGCGTGTTCCGCGTGTCCGATGGGGTGCTCACCCGCCACGAATATCACGGGCCGATACCGCCGGTTTGACGGATTCCAGCCGGTTGCCTAGAAACGGTGCGCCATGTCGCACAACAGCTTCGGCCATCTGTTCCGTGTCACAACCTTCGGCGAGAGCCATGGCCCTGCCATAGGCTGCGTGGTCGACGGCTGCCCGCCGGGCATTGCGCTCACGGAAGGCGATATCCAGGTCTATCTCGATCGCCGCAAGCCCGGCCAGTCCAAATTCGTCAGCCAGCGCAAGGAACCCGATGCCGTTCGTATCCTGTCGGGCGTGTTCCAGGACGACCAGATGACGGAACAGGTGACGACCGGAACGCCGATTGCGCTGCTGATCGAAAACGTCGACGCCCGCTCCAAGGATTATGGCGATATCCGCGACAAGTTCCGCCCGGGCCATGCCGACTACACCTATTGGGCCAAATATGGGTTACGGGATTATCGCGGCGGCGGGCGGCAATCGGCCCGCGAGACCGCTTCGCGCGTCGCAGCGGGCGCCATTGCGCGGAAAATCCTAGACCGGATGTATGGCGAGGTAAAAATACGCGCCGCGCTCATTCAGATGGGGCCGCTGAAAATCGACCGTTCGCGCTGGGATTGGGATGAAGTCGAGCGCAACCCGTTCAATGCGCCCGATGCCGGCGTGGTCAATCGCTGGGCGGATTATCTGGAAGGCTTGCGCAAGGCGGGATCATCCTGCGGGGCGATCGTCGAGGTCGTGGCCGATGGCGTTCCCGTCGGACTCGGCGCGCCCATCTATGGCAAGCTGGACGCCGATCTGGCTTCCGCTCTCATGGGCATCAACGCGGTCAAAGGCGTGGAGATCGGCGCGGGAATGGGCGCCGCCGAATTGACGGGCGAGGAAAACGCCGACGAGATGCGACGCGGGCCGGACGGCAAACCGGTCTTCCTATCCAATCAGGCAGGCGGCATTCTGGGCGGTATCTCGACCGGTCAGCCCATCGTCGCGCGTTTTTCGGTCAAGCCCACCTCGTCCATTCTCACGCCGCGCAAAACCATCGACATCGACGGCAACGATACCGAGATCGCGACCAAGGGCCGGCATGACCCGTGTGTCGGCATTCGCGCTGTCCCCATCGGCGAGGCCATGATGGCATGCGTATTGGCCGACCACGCGCTGCGCCACCGCGCGCAGATGGGCTGACGGTCTATCAACTCACGGCGCGAATTTGAGCGTACCCAGCAAGGGCTTGATGGCCGAGCCGACATAGAGCTGCGGTTCGGAGGGCGGTTCAGCCATTTCCGCTTTCTCCCGCGCTGCCACACAGTCCTTCGTCGTCCCGGCGAGGGCGGGAAAATCCGGCGATTTCGGCAGGGACTCCAGCACGCATTGATCGAAGAATGTGTATTGGTTGGCTTCGCCGCAGCCGAACGAGGTGCGGTCGGGGCGCGCCGCGGTAAAGATCATGCGATTGTCGGCGTGCATGACCGGGATGAACATGCCCGAGAAGCACGCGGAAATAATGATCACCGTCGGACGGTTGGAGCAGGTCCGGTCGACGATGTCGGAAATCGTACGGATGGGCACCATAAGATCGCCGACGATGATTCCCAACGGCGCACCGTGCGAGGTGAAATAGATGAAGCACCCCGCAGTGGCCTGCTGCGTCACTCTGTTGAAATTGACGTAGATTTGCTCGGCATCGGAGCGCAGCGGCTTGGTCGCGGGATCCAGCTCGGGCCGCGCGGAAAATTGCTGGATATGGTTCTCGGCAAAACCCATCTGCTTGAGCGCCGTCACCAGATCGCGCCGCGCATTGTCGAACACTTCGCTGGGGGCACCGGAATGCGCCCGCGAATCGCCGGCCACAACCAGGGCGGCCCAATTGTCGAACGGCCCGGCGGATGCGGGGGCGACGCCGAACGCGGCTCCCGAAATCAACAGCAGAATCAACAAAACACGCTTCATCATTGCGATGGGCTCTGAAGAGACGCGGCCATGTTGGCCGAAAACGCGAAATTCGGCAAATAGCGCGGCTAGTCGCGCACGAATCGCGCGAACAGCTCGACATGGGGCGACCACAGGAACTGGTCGAGCGGCACAACCCGCGTGAGGCGATAGCCCCCATCTGCCAGGATGCGCGCATCGCGCGCGAAGCTCGCCGGATTGCAGGACACGTAAAGCACAGTGGGAACGACAGATTGCGCCAAAGCCTGCACCTGCGCGGCTGCACCGGGGCGCGGTGGATCGAGCACCACAGCATCGAATCGCGCGAGCTCGGAGGCGAGCAACGGCCTGCGAAACAGGTCCCTGGTCTCCGCGGTGAGATTCGCCCTGCCCGCCTTCGCGGCTCCGGCCAGTGCGTCGATCTGCGCCTCTGCGCTATCGACGGAGTGGATGGCGCGTCCTTCGGCCAGGTCCAGCGCAAATGTGCCGCAACCGGAGAACAGATCCGCAATGCGCCGCGCGCTCCCCGCTTCCTCGCGCACCAGTCCTTGAAGGATGGCCTCTCCTTCCTTGGTCGGCTGCAGGAAGGATTCGGGTGGCAGCGCTACGGTGAATCGGCCGATGCTCATCGCAGGCGTCGCCGCCATCGCGACGGTCTCGCCGTTCCAATTGAGCCGCGCGAGTTTCAATGAAGACGCCAATTCCGATAACGCCATCAACAGATCGGGTCTACGCGGTCGTTTGATCTTCAGCGACAGATCGACGCCGGTTTCCGTCGCCGTGGCATGAAGCTCCGCCATTTCGTTCGGCTTGAGAATCTGGGCGAGCTGCGCCTTCAGCGGCCCGATCAGCCTGGCAAGCGCCGGAACCAACACGGGACATTCGGAAATGTCGACCAGGCGGCGGCTGTCGGGTTCGTAAAAACCCAGCGCGACACACCCCGAATCGTCACGCGCCTTGAACATTGCCCGCCGCCGCGTGCCCGGCGGCACCGCACGAATCTCTTCCACCGGCACATCGGTAAAGCCACGCTGCTTGAGCGCGTTCAGGACAGACTCGCGTTTCCAGGCGAGATAGGGTTCCCGCGCCACCATCTGCAGAGCGCAGCCGCCGCAGCGCCCGAAATGCGAGCAAACCGGCTCAGCCCGCGATGGACCCAGCGTGACGATTCCCTGCAGCCGGCCGCGCGCACCCTCGCGGATGACGCGCACCACATCGCCCGGCACCGTATAGGGTACGAACAACCCGTCTTCGGTGATGCCGTCCCCCGCGTGCCCCAACTGCAAGATTTTGACCGTTTCGCTCATTCGCACAGCACATCGGCGCTTGTTGCGATGTGCGGGCTATCGATAAACTGGGGGAACAGGCATGATTTCATGGATGCCACATAGGACCATGGGGAACAGGATGCAACGCGACTCCGACCCGAAGAATGCCGGGCTTACACGGCGCACCGTGCTCGGCACGGCCGCAGCGGTCACCATGGCTGTACATGCAAACGCCGCGGAAACAGCGTCCGCTGGTTGCCGCATCGGCCCGCCGCCCCATCCCAAGGGCCCCCTCGTCTTCATGAATTACGACCAGATCGAGCTGGATGCCGCCTATGACCAGAGTTCCTATGCGCCGCTGGCCGCCCAGATCCAGGCGCGGCGAACCACCAATAGCGAAGAAGTGCGCCGGCGCATGGGCGAGCCGCGGCGCGAATCCTATGGGCCGACCGAAGTCGAAAAGCTCGACATCTTCCGCACAAACCGCGCCAACGCGCCCATATTCATGTTCGTGCATGGCGGCGCGTGGCTGGGCGGATCCTCCAGGGAATATCACTTCGCGGCCGAGAACATCACCAGCGCGGGCGCTCATTACGTCACGCCTGACTTCATCGCGGTGGGCGCCGCCAATGGCGACATCCGGGTGATGGCCGATCAAGTCCGGCGCGCGATCGCCTGGGTCTACAAGAACGCCGCAAGTTTCGGCGGCGATGCCAATCGCCTTTATCTCTGCGGACAATCATCCGGCGCGCATTTGTCGGGCGTTGCTCTGGTGACAGATTGGCAGAAGGATTTCGGCCTGCCCGCCGACATCATCAAAGGCGGCGTGCTCTTGAGCGGCATGTATGAGATGAAGCCGGTGCGGCTCTCGGCGCGCGCCAAATATGTGAAATTCGACGACGCCATGGAAGAATCGATGAGCACCATCCGGCACATCGACAGACTCCGCGCTCCCCTTGTGCTGCTGTATGGGACCAACGAGACGCCGGAATTTCAGCGCCAGACCCGGGATTTCGCAGCCGCTGTCAAAGCCGCGGGCAAACCGGTGCAACTGATCGTCGCGCCAAACCACAATCATTACGAATTGCAGGAAACAATGGCCAACCCCTATGGCTGGGGAGGCCGCGCCGCTCTCGCGATGATGGGATTGGGCAAGGCGTAGGAATCAGAGCACGTTCTTCTCATATGGAACCGTCTACGTTGCGCGTGGGCGAGGCGATCCGCCAGGCGCGACGCGAAGAGCGATGCGGTGACATCGGTCGAGCGGCGCAGTCCCCGACTTGATCGGGGAAGCGGGCGCCCGCCCGAGCGCAACCCTTAGGGCCGGGGCCTTTTGCGTCGCGGGTTCGTCGAAGGGCTCGACCGTAGTGCCCGCTACGTTCTACGCCCTTCTCCTGCCCGCGCCGCAAAATCCCCTCGGCGTAGGCGTTTCCATATGAGAAGAACGTGCTCTAACGTCGCGGCGCTTCGGCCTTCTTGGCGGCGAGCAGATATTCGCGGTTTCCCTCCCCGCCGGTGATCGGACTGTCCATCGAGCCCACCACCTGCCAAGCTTGCGCCTTCATCCAGCCGGTGATTTCCGCAACAGCAGCTTCGCGTGCGGAAGCGTCGCGCACGATGCCCCCTTTGGACACGCCGCGCGGGCCTAATTCGAATTGCGGCTTTACCAACAGCACGGCCCAGGAATCCTTTGCAGCGAGATGGAGCGCGGGGGGCAAAGCGAGCTTCAGACTGATGAAACTGACATCGGCGGTGATAGCCTGAGGTGCTTGTGGAACCTTCGCCACCGTCAAATCGCGCGCATTCAAGCCATCAAGCGCGGTCACGCGCGGATCGGAGCGCAGCTTCGCGTGCAATTGGTCATGGCCGACATCGACCGCGTAAACGCGCGAGGCGCCGCGTTCCAGAAGGACTTGGGTGAATCCCCCCGTGGAGGCGCCGAGGTCGAGGCAGACACGCCCCTCTGGCGAAAGCGAGAAATGATCCAGCGCCGCGGCCAGCTTCACGCCGCCGCGGGAGACATAGGGATGGGCTGCTTCGTATTGAATCGTCATGCTTTCCCGCAATTTCTGGGCGGCTTTTGTAACCTTTTGGCCATCCGCCTCGACCCGTCCTGCCTGAATCGCCGCCTGTGCTTCGGCCCTGCTCGCGGCGAAGCCGTGGCTGACTAGGAAAACGTCGGCGCGCTCACTTCGATCCGGCATAGTCAAAGATTAGCCACTTGGCGGCTTCCGGGATGACAT
>JAXDMY010000170.1:0-6217 GCA_034665805.1 Alphaproteobacteria bacterium | reverse complement strand
GTTGAAGGACGACAAGGGCACGCCGGTGCGCGAGTTGCGGCAGCGCGTCGTCCTCACCCCGCAGGGTGTGCTCGAACTGAACGCCGCCATGCAGCAGGTCATCGAGAAATTGATCTCGACTGGCGTGCTTCAGCGCGCGCCCCAGGACACGGGCACCATATCGGGCCATCTCACCGGCGTGAAAGCTCCTTCCAACTAGTCTGCCAAATTGCCGAATCCGGCGCGCTGGCTAGGGTCTTCTTTCCTCGCCGCCCATATGCGTCACGCACAGCACGTGCGGCGGCCATCGTCATTGTCATCTGATCCGATGATCCGCCGCCTTCGACGGCATCGCGGCGGCGTGCGATGCCGCCATGGCCTGGCAGGCTGTGCTATGATGCGCTTGCCCTAAGGGGAGGAGCTTGCCGTGAGACCATGCGCTTTTGCCGGAACCGCCCTGTTGGTGATGTCGCTTTCAACAGGGGCCCTGGCGCAGGTGCCGCCGGATATCGCGGCGGCAATCCGCAAGATCGGCGGGGTTGTGGATGTGCCGAACACGACCAAGCTCTATGCGCCGCTGTTTCAGAATCAGAAGGAGCCCTATGCGGACGTCAAACTTGCCCGCGATATCGCTTACGGCCCCGACCCGCTCAACAAATTCGACGTTTTCGCCCCGAGCGGCGGGCAGAACGCCGGCAGAACCGTCGTCGTCTATGTCCATGGCGGCGGCTTCGAACGCGGCGACAAGCGCCAGACCGGCGCGCCCTTCTACGACAATCTGATGCTGTGGGTTACGAAGCAGGGCATGGTCGGGGTCAACATGGATTATCGCCTCGCGCCGAAGAACCATTGGCCCGACGCCCATGAAGACATGGCGTCCGTCATCCGCTGGGTGAAAGCGAATATCGCGCAATATGGCGGCGATCGCAATCGCATCGTGCTTTGGGGCGAATCGGCCGGCGCCAGCCTGATCGCGGGCTATCTCGCCCATCCGCAATTCTACGGCCCGGGCGGTCACGGCGTGAAAGGCGCCATTTTGAACTCGGGCTTCTACGACAATGGCGAAGCGGGATCGAATTATTTCGGCAAGGACCCCAAAGAGCTCGCCGAACGCTCATCCGTGGAGGGCATGAAGAAGCTGAACATCCCGCTGCTGATCTCCCATACCGAAGTGGATCTACCCGATGCGATTGTTCAGGCCGATCACGTAAAGAAGGCGCTCTGCGACGCGGGCCGTTGTCCGACCTATCTGGTGCTGAAGGACCATAGCCACGTGTCGCAGAATTATGCCATCGGCACGGCAGATGTTTCCTTGTCGGGGCCGGTGCTCCAGTTCATCGGAAAGCTCAAATGACCATGGCCCTTTCCCGACGCGCATCGCTGAAGACCATCGCCGCCGCGGCGGCCTTTCCGGCGGCGGCCCATGCCGCTTCAGGCGGTGTCGCCGTGCCCGCGATCAGACTGGTCGCGCTCGATGTCGGAGGAACGATCATCCAGGATCATGGCGAGGTGCCCAAAGCGATGCAGAGCGCGCTGAACCATGGCGGGGTCTCGGCCAGCCTTGCCGAGATCAATGATTGGCGCGGCGCTTCAAAACGCGAAATGGTGCGCCATTTCGTCGAGCTGCGCACCAAAGCCGATGCCAAGCGCGCGGCGTTGATCGATACCATCTATGCCGATTTCAGCGCCCAGGTGAACGAGGCCTATGCCAAGGTCCAGCCGATCGCCGGCGCCGAGAACGCCATACGCGCGATGAAGAAGAGCGGGTTCTTGGTCGCGACGACGACCGGATTCGACCGCCAGACTTTGGACCTCATCTTTGGCCGCCTGGGTTGGCATGATGAGTTCGTGGCGACTGTCGCGAGCGATGAGGTTGCAGATGGCCGGCCTGCCCCCTTCATGCTGTTCCACGCCATGGAATCGGCACGCGTGCAGAATGTCATGGAAGTCGTCGCAGTCGGCGACACGCCGCTGGATCTTCAGGCCGGCAACAATGCGGGGCTGCGCGGCGTAATCGGCGTCTATTCGGGCGCGGCCACGGCAGAGCGGCTAAGGCAGGAACGCCATACCCATATCCTGCCCAGCGTTGCGGAGCTGCCGGACCTGCTGCGTTCACAGTTCTAGGCGCGAGCCTCAGAAGTCGGGCTTGTCCGCCGTGGGAAACACGCCCACGTCCTGATGGAAATGATCGGCGCTGTTCTCGGCGCAGGCCGCTTCGATCATCGCGCCCTGATCGACACGCCGGTAACGCTGGACCGCATTCCACGGCATGGTGAAAGCGCCCGGGTCCTCGACATGGACATTCACCTCTAGCGTCTTGCCGCCCTCGGTCATGTGGAAGCGTTCGATCACATGAAGCTGTTCGGTGTGCGGCGTCAAATAATTGTCGATCTGGGTCTTGGTGGTAATTCCGACCGTGTCGACGACCAGCGCGTCGCCTTCGTAATGGCCGACCGATTCGCCGAACCATGACGGCGTCACCCGCGCCGAATGCGGTTGATTCAGATAGACGTGCCGCACCTGGTGATCCTGTTCCCAGATCATCACCACCTCTTTGGGCGTCTGCAGGAAATAGACCGGTAGCGCAGGGTACAGCAGGAAGCCCGGCACGCCGATCGGCCAGCAGCGCTCCTTGGGCGTGAACACGGTCTTTCCCGATAGCGCCCGGTCATTGGCTTTGCGCAATTCCTCTTTGACCCAGGGCTGGAGAATCGGATTGCTCAAATCCGCGACGCGGAAGGCCGGATTCGGGTTCCGCGGAAATTTGTAAAAGCTGAGATAGGGATGCGCGGGGTCGGATTTTACCGGACCCGGCCCCGAGTCCGGCTGGATGAAATCATCCTCCGGCGCAAGCCATCCGGTGCCGGTATCGGGCGCGAAGTTTGGAGTGGCCGCAGAATTGGCGGCGATGGCGGGCCAGAAGACAAAGCTGCACAACAGGCCGGCCAAAAGCAGGCGTGGCGTCAGCTCCTTGCACGTCTGGCGCAACAACACGGATTCTTTCACCATCGTTTCCCCAGCATAACCGAACGCGACTCCATGATAGCTCCCGGGGATGAACGCTGCCATCGGGGAAAATGTCCCAGGCTGGCTGCGGGGTCACGAAACCGCTAGATTGAATCACCCCATTCGGGGATATCGGCTAGGAGGCCCGCCATGAACATGTCTCGGCGCGAGACCATGCAACTTTCCGCGACGGCGCTCGCAGCTTTGTCTTTCACGGCTATTCGGACTTCCGCGGCCGCGGCCCAGGCCGCAGCGGCCCCGCAACCCGACTCGCTGGTGGATACGAGGCTGCGTACCATCTCTCCTTTGCCCCTCAATCCCGATGGTTCCGCCCCCGAGCACATGGCACAAGAAGCCGGTCCGATCACCGGCGTGCTGTGGAAATCCAAGGGTACGCCCGACATCGAATTCGACTACCGCAAAATGAAAATCAAAGTCGACGCGCGCGGTACCGCAAACCTCTCGGGCACGTTGAGTTTCTCCGATCTCGAAAAATTGCCGCCGCACTCCCAGATCACGCTGCTGCAATGCGGCGCAGCGAACCCCAAAGGAATCGTCAAATGGACCGGCGTGCGTTTTTCCGATTTCGCCAAATCGGTCGGCGCACAGCCCTTCGCCTCCTATGGCCGGTTCGTTGCCTCCGACGGCTATGTCATCGACGAAGACATGAAGACGCTGATGCATCCCCAGGTCATGCTCGCCTGGATGATCAACGACAAACCCATTCCGCCGGAAAACGGCGCGCCGCTGCGCCTGGTCGTTCCCTTCCGCTACGGCGCGCGCAGCTTGAAGGCGATTCGGGAGATTCAGTTCACGGCCACATCGTTCCCACCGCCTCCGCCCATTCCGACTTAACGACCCGATGGGATTGTCGATCCGGAATCTGGAAACGCTCGGCTCCGAACTCTGCGGCGTCGATCTGTCGAAGCCCCTGAGCGAGCATGATCGCCTCGCCATCGGGGAGGCGTTGGACCGCCATCTCGTCATTGTGGCGCGCGATCAGCACCTCTCCGATCCGCAGCTTCTCGCCTTCAGCGCGAATTTCGGCGAGCTGGATCCGCCCGGACCCAATCCTTATGGCGAGCCGTTCAACAAGGAATTCCCCGAGATCAACGTCATCTCCAATGTCGTCGAGAATGGCCGGCCGATCGGCAATCTCGGCGCGGGCGAAGCGGTTTGGCACGCCGACATGACCTATATCGAGGTGCCGCCCAAAGCCGCCGTTCTCCACGCCCTGGAAATACCGCCCGGTGGCGGCGGCAACACCTATTTCGCCGACATGTATGCGGCTTACGAGGCGATGCCGCGCGAGCTGAGACACGCCGTCGAGGGCAAGCGACTGGTCCATGACGCCTCGCGCAACAGCGCCGGCCTGTTGCGCAAAGGCTATAAGGAGGTGCGCGACGTGCGCGAGACGGTGGGCGCCACGCATCCCATTGTCCGCACCGATCCCCGCACGCGGCGCCGGAGCCTGTTCCTCGGCCGGCGGCCCAACAGCTATATCGCCGGGCTGGACGTTGCCGAGAGCGAGGCCCTGCTCGACGCCGTCTGGGCGCACGCGACGCAGGTCCGCTTCACCATGTGCCATGAGTGGCGGGTCGGCGACTTTTTGATGTGGAACAATCCCGCCGTGCTGCACCGGCGCGATTCCTTCGATGAGAACGCGCGGCGCGTGATGCACCGTACACAGATCAAAGGCGCCGAACGAATCGCCTGAGCGGACCTGAGGGAACGATGCGGTTGCACGAAATCGTCTTGCGGACATTGCGGCTGCCGCTTCATCGCCCCTATCGGCTCTCCTACCGCACATTCACCGAGTTCGAGCCGATCATCGTGGAGGTTCGCGGCAGCGATGGCAGCATCGGCTGGGGCGAAGGTCATATCTCGCCGGGTTCGAGCAGCGAAACGCGCGAAGGTGGCTGGGCATTCGCCCGCGAACAGGCGGCGAAGATGCTGGGCATGGACACGCGCGAGGCGAAAGCGGCGATATCGGGGTCCATGGCTGCGAGCAAGGTCGCGGCCACCGCCTTGCTGACCGCGATCGAGATGTTGGAAGGCCATCCGCTGTTGAAGATCGAACGCGAAGCCCGGCTGCCATTGCTCACCGCATTCAACGCGATCGAGGAGCACGAAGTCGGCGAAGAGGTGGAGCGGCGGCTCGCCGAAGGTTTCCGGACCTTCAAGATCAAGGTCGGCAAAGACGCTGACGCCGATCTGAAACGCGTGCGCGCGGTGCAGAACGCTATTGGCGGCCGCGCCACCATGCGGCTCGATGCCAACCGCGCCTACAGCCAGACGGATGCCTGCCGCTTTGCCAGCGCCCTTAATCCCGCCGGCATCGAACTGTTCGAGCAGCCTTGCCGTGCCGAGGATTGGGATGCAAACGCAGCCGTCGCGAAAGTCTCGCCGGTGCCGGTCATGCTGGACGAGCCCATCTGCGAGCCTGCCGATATCGATCGCGCCGCGACCCTCGAAAATATCGGCTTCTGCAAGCTCAAGCTCAAGCGTTTCGGCGGGCTCGATCTTTTGCGCGACGCGCTGACCCGCGTCCGCGAGCGCGGCATGGAGCCGGTGCTGGGCGACGGCCTTGGAAGCGAGATCGGCTGCTGGATGGAAGCCTGTGTGGCGCGGTCAACCATAAGCAACGCGGGCGAGTTCAACGGTTTTCTCAAACCGAAAACGCGGTTGTTTGCCGAGCCGCTCGCCTTTTCATCCGGCGAGCTCGTGCTGCCCGCCGGCTTCGTCCCCATCATCGATCGCGCTCTGCTGAAAGCGCATGAGATCGCCGCAGAGCGCTTTACTGCCGTAAGCGTGGGCGCGTGATGCGTGTCGCCCTCACCGCGCCCAACAAAGTCCTGCTGCTGCTGTGCGCGATGTATCTCATCCTCTATGTGGACCGGGTCAACATCTCGACCGCAGCGCCGCTGATCAGGTCGGAGCTTGGACTCACCAACACGGAGCTTGGCGTTGCCTTCTCCGCTTTCGCTTATCCCTACGCTTTGTTCCAGCTGATGGGCGGGTGGCTTGGCGATTCGTTCGGAGCGCGCCGCACGCTCTGCGTCGCGCTCATCCTTGTCTGCATCGCGACCGCGTTGACGGGCATGGTCGGCGGTCTGGTTTCGCTTTTCTGCGCGCGCGTTGCGCTTGGCTTCGGCGAGGGCTCCGCGCTTCCCACCGCCACGCATGCGATGTCGCGTTGGATGCCGGAGGCACGCTGGGGTTTCGCGCAAGG
>JAXDMY010000169.1:0-2692 GCA_034665805.1 Alphaproteobacteria bacterium | reverse complement strand
TTGAACTGCTCAACGCGGCGCAGGTGCGGGCCTGCAATTCCTATTCGAAACTGTCGTTGCCGGAGACGCCGCTGCTGCTGCTTGAATTTCACGGCAGCGAGAACGAGGTCGCCGAGCAATCGAGGAATTTCAGCGCGATCGCCAAGGAATGCGGCGGAGGCGAATTCACCTGGACCACAAAGCCCGAGGATCGCACAAAACTCTGGCAGGCGCGGCACGACGCCTATTGGGCGGTGAAGGCCTTGCGTCCCGGTTCAGGCGTGGTGGCGACCGACGTGTGCGTGCCGATTTCGCGCCTTGCCGATTGCGTGACCGAGACCGAGGCAGATCTCAAGCGCCTCAATCTGATGTCGCCGATTGTCGGGCATGTCGGTGACGGCAATTTCCACTGCTCGCTGCTCTGCGACGTCGACGATCGCGACGAAATGGCGCGCGGCGAGGATTTCATGCATCGCCTGGTACAGCGCGCCCAGGCGATGGGCGGGACCTGCACCGGCGAGCACGGCATCGGGCAGGGCAAGCAGAAATACCTCAGGGCCGAACTCGGCCCCGAGGCCATCGACGCCATGCGCGCGCTGAAGCAGGCGCTCGATCCGCAGAATATTTTCAATCCCGGAAAGATCTTGCCGGCGGGCTAAGGGCCCATAAGATACCCCGGCCCCAAAATGTGCGACGGCCAAGTATGCTGCAGATGTTTTCAAGGGCACGGCGATGAGGTGGTTCAGCAAGGGCAAGCGCCAGGAAATCTGGGACGAGAATATCGAGTGGCCGATCGGCGATATTGAAGCCGCACACAAGATACGCGAGATCTGCCGTTCCGCCGCCGACAGCGCCGAAAAAGCAGGTAGCTCTGTCGACCGCCCGGATAACAAGAGCAAATACGAGACCGAGCGGTACGAACGCGCCGCCAAGGCGGCAATGGAAATCGCCATCAAGATTTCGGATGACCTGTTGCGCGATTCTTCGGTACGCCAGATCGTGAACCTGTGCGCGACGGCCAACGATTTGAGGACGGCGCGGATATTGTTTCGCGCGATTCAGGCGGTATCCATCAGGGAAGATGTGCTCAATGAGCATCCGATGTTGCGGCAGTGAATTTGCCTCGGGCCAAAGCGAGATGAGCGTCGTCAGCCCGCGACAACGGAAATTAAAAGTCGATGGTGCGGACGATGTCTCCGCGCTCCTGCTTCGGCCGCTGGCGGCGCGGGCGTGCTTTATCTTTGCCCACGGTGCCGGCGCCGGCATGACCCATCCATTCATGGAGCAGGTTGCGAGCGGCCTTTCCGACCGCGGTATCGCGACCTTGCGCTATCAGTTCCCGTATATGGAAAAAGCCGGCAAGCGGCCGGATCCGCCGGCGATCGCTCATGCCGCGGTGCGGGCCGCGGTGGCGGAAGCCGCGCGATGCTGCCCGGGGCTGGCCCTTGTCGCCGGGGGCAAATCGTTCGGCGGTCGCATGACGTCGCAGGCGCAAGCCGCCGCGCCATTGGCTGGCGTCCGCGGACTTGCGTTCCTGGGCTTTCCATTGCATCCCGCGGGCAAGCCATCCGACGCGCGGGCCAAGCACCTTTCAGATGTCCATGTCCCCATGCTCTTTGTCCAGGGCACCCGCGACAAGCTTGCGGAGCTGCAGCTGATTGAACCCGTCGTGAAGCGTCTCGGAACATCGGCGTCGCTGCATCTTGTGCAGGAGGCCGATCATTCCTTCCGCGTCCCGGCGCGGTCGGGGAGGAATGACCGTGACGCCATGCGCGAAGTCCTGGATGCGCTATCGGCCTGGATCAGCGCGACCGTGGGATGAACGCTGCGCCGCTGTGTCTCACCAGAACCAATTGTACGGTAGCTTGCCATGGCTACCCGGGAGCCCCGACGTCTGGTATCGTCAGGACGTTCCGGGATTGGTCCCGGGAATGCCGGCTAACAAGGCTTGATCGCCGGGGAGCGACGCCGCGCAAAATCGCCATGGGGTTTGGCGATTCCAAGGTAGAAAATCAAAAAGGGGAAACGCCATGAAACGTCGTGAATTTCTGAAAACGGCAGGCGCCGGGCTGGCCGCGTCAACCGCGGTCGCAGCACCCGCCATCGCGCAGTCGATGCCCGAGCTGAAATGGCGCTGCACCACGAGCTGGCCGAAGTCGCTCGACGTCCCCTTCAGTGCATCGGAGACGATTTCAAAATATGTCGCGGAAGCCAGCGACAACAAATTCCAGATTCAGCCTTTCGCCGCTGGCGAGATCGTTCCCGCCTTGCAGGCGCTCGATGCGGTGAGCAACGCCACCGTCGAGATGTGCCATACCGCCGCCTATTACTTCATCGGCAAGGACCCGACCTACGCGCTCTATTGCTCGGTTCCGTTCGGGCTGAATTCGCGTCAGCAGAATGCCTGGTTCCAGGATCACGGCGGCCAGGACATGCTCAATGAGTTCGGCAAGAAGTCCAAACTATACGCCATCGCCGGCGGCAACACCGGCACCCAGATGGGCGGCTGGTTCCGCAAGGAGATCAACAGCGTCGCCGACCTCAATGGCCTCAAGATGCGGATCGGCGGATGGGCCGGCAAAACCCTTTCCAAGCTCGGTACCATTCCGCAGCAGATCGCGGGCGGCGATATCTATCCGGCATTGGAAAAGGGCACCATCGACGCTACCGAATGGGTCGGTCCCTACGACGACGAAAAGCTCGGTTTCTACAA
>JAXDMY010000168.1:0-2927 GCA_034665805.1 Alphaproteobacteria bacterium | reverse complement strand
CGTGACGGTGGATGGCGTCGCTTTCTATCAGGTGCTCGATGCCCGGCGCGCGGCCTACGAGATCTCCGATCTTCAGATGGCGCTGAGCAATCTCATCATGACCAACGTGCGCACGGTCAAGGGCTCGATGGACCTGGACCAGCTTCTTTCGCATCGCGACGAAATCAATGCGCGCCTTTTGACGGTGATCGACGCCGCCTCGGAGCCGTGGGGCATCAAGGTCACGCGCGTCGAGATCAAAGACATCGTGCCGCCCAGAGACCTCGTGGACGCGATGGGCCGGCAGATGAAGGCCGAGCGCGAGAAGCGTGCTGTGATCCTTGACGCCGAAGGCATGCGGCAATCCGACATCACCCGGGCGGAAGGACGCAAAGCCGCGCTCGTGCTTGAAGCCGAAGGGCGCCGCGACGCGGCTTTCCGGGCGGCTGAAGCGGTCGAGCGAACCGCGCAGGCCGAGGCGATGGCCACGCGTGTCATCAGCGAGGCGACCGCCAACGGCGACGTGGTCGCGGTGAACTTCCTGATCGCGGAGAAATACATCGCCGCGCTCCACGCCTTCGCGCAATCGCCCAATCAGAAGCTCGTGATCGTGCCCATGGAGCTCAGCTCGCTTGCCGGCACGCTCGGCGGATTGAGCCAGATCGCCGCGAGCGCCATGGGCGCGGAGTCCGTCGCGGCCACACGCCCTGCTGCTCGGCCGCGCCCCCCTGGCCCGGTGCCGAACGCGGGCGCGACGAACACGCCGCCAGTTTCCCCTTGGCAGGGGTCTGAGAATACGCCGCCCGGCGGCGCTTCTTCCTAAAAGAGGATCGATCGAAGCCCGTCATGGACGCCCTCATGGAACCGGCCCATTTCGTCGCGCTCACCTGGCTCGTGGCGGGGCTCGTTCTCAGCGCGATCGAGACGCTCGCGCCCGGCGCCTTCTTCATTTGGTTTGGCGCCGCGGCGGCGATCGTCGGAGCCGTGGACTATTTCCTGCCGATGGGCTTCGTCGCGCAGCTCATCCTGTTCGCCGTTCTGGTGGCGGCGCTCGTTCTTATCGGGCGGCGTGTCTATGGGTCGTTCGACAAAGGCCCCGGGCCGCTGCCGCAAAGCCGTGCGCATGCGATGGTCGGAGCCGACTTCTTCTTGGATGAAGCGATCGCGCGAGGCTACGGGCGCATCCGCGTCGGCGACAGTTCCTGGCGCGTCGCCGGGCCGGATTGCCCGGCGGGCGCCCTGGTGAAGGTGGTCGCCGTGGAGCAGGGGTCGCTCTTACGTGTGGAGCGGGTCGACTGACGCGCGACGGGCGCTAGCCGTCAGCGATAGACCAGCACCGGAATGGTCGAGTGCGTCAGCACCTTTGCTGTTTCGCTGCCGAGCAGAAGGGCCGAGATGCCGCGCCGCCCGTGCGACGCCATGACAATGAGATCGCAGCCAAGCGCCCGCGCCGAGTCGATGATGGCGCGATAGGGCTGGTCGTGCACCTCGCTGACCGTCTCGCATGGCACGCCGGCCGCTTGGGCCGCCATCTTCACCTGCTCCATCGCCTTTTCTGAGAGGACGCGCGACTGCTCTTCGTAATCCCCCTGATCGAGGGGAATGTAGACGGTGTCGATGCCGGCCGGCTGGTATGGCTCAACGACCGTTAGCCCTGTCACTTTCGCTCCGGACTCCTTGGCAAGCTGCACGCCATAAAGGATTGCCTTGCGCGACAGATCCGAACCGTCGGTCGGAATTAGAATATGCTTGAACATGGATACTCCTTGAGCCTAGCGGCCGCCGCCCCATCCGCTCGCCCCGACCGAGCGCAGGATGACCAGAAGGACGATCGCGCCGATCGCCGATTCGACGACCATGCCGGTGAGGCCGCTCCAGATGTGGAAGTTGAAGCGCGGCAGCAGCCAGTCGCCGATCAGCGCTCCGACGATGCCGATCGCAGCGTCGCCCACAAGCCCGAAACCATTGCCGCGCAGGACCTTGCCGATCAGCCATCCGGCGAGCCCGCCGACAGCTAAGATGACGAGCATGCGCTCATTCGAAAGATGCAACGCGATTCCCTCCGCGGAACATGAGCTCATACACGGCAGTTAACAGATAGCTCAAGCTGCGCGGCGACGGATTGTCGTGCAGTTGCGGCGCTGGCGTCCGGGGGCTAAATGTGGCCCCACGGGGCCGCCCTAACGCGGGTTTCCAATTTCGCCCCCAACCTCCCAAGGAGCCATGTCATGGCCTTCACACTGCCCGATCTGCCCTATGCGCATGACGCGCTGAAACCGCATATGTCGGCGGAAACTCTCGAATTCCATCACGACAAGCATCTTCTCGCCTCCGTGAATAACGGCAACGCCGCGCTCAAAGGCACGGAATGGGAATGCAAGCCGCTTGAGGTAATCGTCAAGGGCTCGTTCGGCAAGAACCCCGCCGTGTTCAACAACGCTGGCCAGCATTATAACCACACCCATTTCTGGAAATGGATGAAGCCAGGCGGAAGCAAGATTCCAGGCGAAATCGAAAAGGCGCTGAAGGATTCGTTCGGCTCGATTGAAAAGGCCAAGGAGGACCTCATCCAGGGCGGCGTCACGCAATTCGGCTCGGGCTGGTCGTGGCTCGCAGTCAAGGATGGCAAGGTTCAGGTGATGAAGACGCCGAATGGCGAAAACCCGCTTGTCCACGGCGCGAAGCCGATCCTCGGCGTCGACGTGTGGGAGCACTCCTACTACATCGATTATCGCAATCGCCGCCCAGACTATCTCAAGGCGTGGGTCGAAAATCTCATCAATTGGGAGTATGTCGCCGAGCTGTTCGGCCAGAAGTAAACTCCAGCTTGCGCCCCCGGCCTTCGAGCCGGAGGGCGACCCTGGAAGCGTTGAAGGATTGGCGAGCCGCGATCGTCATTGCGAGCGGAGCGAAGGAAAGCCCGGCGGCTATGCGCGCCCGCAACCAAT
>JAXDMY010000167.1:0-8753 GCA_034665805.1 Alphaproteobacteria bacterium | reverse complement strand
GGCGGACGCATTCCTATCTCGGAACTTTGAGATTTTTCCGTAGATGTGCGCGCGCGTTCGCCTCGTCACCGATTATTCCGAGCTGAAGATCAAGTTCTGGATCGGGAGCCATGCGGCCGCGCCCAATCTGCGGCCGAGCTGGAATCTCGCACCGACCGATCCGCTCACGGCCGTCATGCTGGATGGATCGGGCGAGCGCGTCATCTCGACCATGCGCTGGGGCCTGATCCCATCCTGGTCGCGGGACGAGAAGCTTGCCTATTCGACATTCAACGCACGGGCCGAGGGTCTGGAAACCAAGGCCACGTTTCGCGATGCCTGGAAGGCGGGACGCCGATGCCTCGTCGTGACCAACGGTTTCTACGAATGGGACAAGCGCGTGGGCGTGCGCCAGCCCTATGCGATTGCGCGAACCATGGATGACCACACCGTGATGGCCGGACTGTGGGAGGAATGGAATTCGCCGAAGGGCGAGCGGATCAAGACCGTGACCATCATCACCTGCGAGGCCAATGATCTGATCGGGCGGCTCCATGACCGCATGCCGGTGATCCTCGCCGAAGAAGATTGGCCCAAATGGCTGGGCGAACAACCCGCGAGCGAGCCGGAACTCAAGGCTCTGTTGAAGCCTTACCCTTCCGAACAGATGAAACTCTGGCCGGTCGACAAAAAAGTCGGCAATGTCCGCAACAACGGGCCGGATCTCATCCGGCCGGTGGCGCTGACGGAACCGGAGCAAGCCGACCTGCTGGCCTCATTAGACGACAAGGGGCCCAACTCGGATTCGTGAGTGCTTGGTTGGATTACCTCCCCCTTGTGGGGAGGTCCCGAGCGCAGTGCGCGAGCGGGTGGGGGGCATCGCCTGGATGGCCCACTGTTGCGGCCATGACACTCCGGGTTGGAGGGCAAGCGCATCTCATCGTTCAGTAAGGGCATAGAGCGCGAAGCGTCCAATGCCCCAGGCAAGCGCGGCGATCGTCAAGCTTCTGACAATGGCGGCCCCATTCTCGTGCCCGACGTTGAGCAGCACGCCCGCGAACACAAGCACCACGATCAGGGCCGAGCCGATGCAGCCTCCCACATAGATGATCCAGCCCAGGCGCGCGCGCATCCTTAGGCCACCTTCTTCGCTTCGATTTTCAATCTACCATCTTCCCATAATGGCAGGCCTCTCACCGAACGCCGGCCGGAATCTAGGCGAAATCAGCCGGTAGCCAGCCCATCCGCTCTTGCCGTAGGGCCCATCTTTGCCTAAATTGCCAGACTCCCTGCCCCAAACGAGGACCGGATGGCTCGCGTTACCGTAGAAGATTGTGTCGACAAGATACCAAACCGTTTTGACCTCGTATTGCTCGCCGCTCACCGCGGCCGGCAGCTATCGGGGGGTGCCGAGACCCTGGTCGACCGGGACCGGGACAAGAATCCCGTGGTCGCCTTGCGTGAGATATCCGTCAAAGCTCTCAAGGCCGATGAGCTCCGGGAAGATTTTATCAAAAGCCTGCAGCGTCATGCCGAGGTCGACGAGCCCGAAGCCGCCCAGCCGGTCGAGGAAACGGCCAGCGAAGATATGCTGCATCGCCAGCTTACCGAAGAGGAGCTCCTCAGGGCGCTCACCTCCGAAGCCCAGCGCCGGGCCGAACCGCAACCCGAGGACCCCGGGGATTACGAGGAATAGACCGGCAATCAGAGCGCGGGAACCGGAAAGCCTCGCGGCTTCTCGGAAGACCTATTGCTGTTTTCCGATGCCCGGCGTGGCTGGGGCAGCGCTATGACCGCCAAGCGGAACCGGCTCATGCGGCAGACCGCGCTCGTTGAACGCGTGCGTGCCTACGATCCGGACGCCGACGAATCCATCCTCAACAAGGCCTATGTCTTCGCCATGCAGGCTCATGGCCCGCAGACACGCGCCTCGGGAGATCCCTACTTCTCTCACCCGCTGGAAGTGGCCGGCATCCTCACCGACCTGAAGCTCGACACCGCGACCATCGCGACCGCGCTGCTGCACGACACGGTCGAGGACACCACCGCCACGATTGAAGACATCGAGAGCAATTTCGGGCCCGAGATCGCGGGCCTCGTCGATGGGGTGACGAAGCTTTCGCAACTGGAACTCTTTTCCGAGCGCACCAAGCAGGCCGAAAATTTCCGCAAATTGATGCTGGCGATGTCGAACGACATCCGCGTGCTGTTGGTCAAGCTCGCCGACCGCCTGCACAATATGCGCACGCTCGCGCATCTGAAGAGTCCGGACGCCCGTCAGCGCATTGCGCAGGAGACCATCGAAATCTACGCGCCGCTTGCCGGCCGCATCGGCATGCAGAATATCCGCGAGGAGCTGGAAGATCTCGCCTTCGCGGCGCTCGATCCCGAAGCGCGCGAATCGATCGTGCGGCGCATGGAGCAGCTGGACGCGCAATCCCATGCGCGCATCGCGCGCATTTCGGACGAGATCAAGCGCAAGCTTGCCGAGAGCGGTATCGAGGCCTGGGTACAGGGGCGCGCAAAGCGTCCCTATTCGATCTGGCGCAAGCTGAAGGACAAGAAGATAAATTTCGAACAGCTCTCCGATATTTTCGGGTTCCGCACCGTGGTGGGCTCGGTGGAGGATTGCTACCGTGCACTCGGCGTGCTTCACCGCACCTGGCGCATGGTTCCCGAACGCTTCAAGGATTTCATCTCGTTGCCCAAATCCAACGGTTATCGCTCCATCCATACCACCGTGATGGGGCCCGAGAACCAACGCGTTGAGGTGCAGATCCGTACCCAGGAAATGCATGAAGTGGCGGAGCGCGGCGTCGCCGCCCATTGGCGCTACCGCGAGAAGATCGACGAGAACGACCCCACCGCCATGCGCGCCTATGAATGGCTGCGCGACATGGTGGATCTGTTGGAACGCGGCGAGAGTCCCGAAGAGTTCTACGAACATTCCAAACTGAGCCTTTATCAGGATCAGGTCTTCTGCTTCACGCCCAAGGGCAATCTGATTGCTCTGCCGCGCGGCGCCACGCCCATCGATTTCGCCTATTTCGTGCATACCGATGTCGGGAACACGGCGGTGGGCGCCAAGGTCAACGGCGTGCATACCCCGCTCCACACGCCGCTCAAGAACGGCGATCAGGTCGAGATCATCTGCTCGCGCGAGCAAACGCCTTCGCCGCTATGGGAGCGCTTCGTGGTCACGGGCCGCGCGCGGGCCGAAATTCGCCGCTACCTTCGCCATGCCCAGCGCGATCAGCATGTGGCGCTTGGCCGCAAGATTCTCGCCAAGATCTTCAGCGACGCAGGCTTCGAGCTGACCGATAAGGCGGTGGAAGGCGTGCTGAGGAAGCTGCGCCTATCCAAAGCCGAGGATGTCTATGCCGATATCGGCCGGGGAGCGCTCCGGGCCGACGAAGTGCTCCAGGCGGTCTATCCTGAGCTCAAGCCCGATCCCAAGCGCAAGCGCGCCGACTATTTCCAAGCCAACGCCAACAGCGTTTCGATTGCCGGGCTGACCGAAGGCATCGGCTATCGTCTCGGCGGCTGCTGCCATCCCATTCCCGGCGACCGTATTATCGGTCTGATGGTTCCCGGCTCCGGCTGTGTGATCCATTCGGTGGATTGCGAAGTACTGGATCGCCACCAGGACAGCATGGCCGATTGGATCGACGTTCGCTGGAAGGATTATGCCGGCGCGTTCTCGGTCGCCCGCATCATGGTCCGGGTGAAGAACACAGCCGGCGCGCTGGCCTCGATCGCCAATGTCATCGGGCAGAACGGCGCCAACATCTCGAATCTGAAGATTTCCAACCGCAATCCGCTGTATTTCGAGTTCCAGGTCGATGTGGAGGTGCGCGACGCGGCGCATCTGGAAAATCTTATCCGCGCCTTGAAAGTCGATCCAACCGTCGAGGCCGTGGAGCGAGTGCGCGGCCTGGATACGGATGGCGATGGCGCTCATGTGTCGGCCGCCGAAACCCAGGGTCTGCTGCCCTTCGAACATGCAAGACATTGAGAACAGCCATTTTGCCTTCCTCCTGAAGCTGGAGAGAGGCGGCCAATGACCCGGCTGCGTCTTGGGGTGAACATCGATCACGTCGCGACCATCCGCAATGCGCGCGGCGGACCGCATCCCGATCCCGTTCGCGCTGCCAAACTGGCGATGGCCGCAGGCGCGGATGGGATCACCGCGCATTTGCGCGAAGACCGCCGCCACATCAACGACGAGGATCTTGCGTCTCTCCTGCGCGAAAAATTGCCGCTGAACCTGGAGATGGCCGCCACGGACGAGATGCTGGCGATTGCGCTCAAGACGCGGCCCCATGCGTGTTGCATCGTGCCCGAGCGCCGCGAAGAGCGCACCACGGAAGGCGGGCTCGATGCAGCCGGTGCCCATAAACGACTGGCGCCCATGGTAGCCGCCCTCAAACAGGCGGGCATCTTGGTGACTCTGTTCATCGAAGCGGACCCGCGCCAAGTTCAAGCCGCGCGCTCTCTCGATGTGCCGGTCGTGGAACTGCATACGGGCGCCTATCATGACGCAGGCCTGGCAGGGGATCGGGCAGGGGTGGCGCGCCAGCTCCAAGCGCTACGCGAGGGCGCGCGCCAAGCTGCGTCCTTGGGTCTTGAGGTGCACGCCGGACATGGCCTGACCTATGCCAATGTCGGAGCCATCGCCGCGATTCCCGAGATTGTTGAATTACAGATTGGTCATTTTCTGATCGGGGAAGCGGTTTTCGCGGGCCTCGAAACGGTGGTTAAGCATATGCGTGCGACGATGGACCAGGCGAGGGGGGCGTCATGATCATCGGCTTGGGCAGCGACCTCATCGACATCAGGCGCGTCGAGAAGACCCTGGACCGCTATGGGCCGCGCTTCATCAATCGCATTTTCACCGACTTGGAACAGAAGAAATCCGAACGCCGCGCCGCCCGGGCAGCCAGCTATGCCAAGCGTTTTGCCGCCAAGGAGGCCTGCGCCAAGGCGTTGGGAACGGGGTTAAGGGCGGGCGTGTTTTGGCGCGATATGGGAGTGGTCAATCTGCCGTCCGGTCAGCCAACGATGAAACTTACGAAAGGTGCGGCCAAAAGGCTCGCCGAAATCACGCCGAAAGGCATGACGGCGCAGATCAATTTGACCATAACCGACGATTACCCCTTGGCACAGGCGATTGTGATAATTACGGCTGTGGCGGAAGCGCCGCAGAGCAAAGAGAAATCATGAACACTATATAGATGGTAGCCGCGCCGCTCTTGACGCATGTCCACCGCTCCGCTTCCGTGGCACAACGTCCGGAAGACAAAAGAAAAAGGCCAGCCTATATGGCTCCTGAAGACCTGAATCAGACCGCCGCGGGGATCCCTCCCGCGGGCGCCACCGGCAAGCCGGCCAAAAAGCAGGAATCCTGGCTGGAGGTGGTGAAGACCATCGTCTACGCGCTGCTGATCGCCGGCGTGATCCGCTCTTTCATCTTCCAGCCTTTCAACATCCCGTCGGGTTCGATGGAAGGCACGCTCCAGGTCGGCGACTATCTGTTCGTCTCCAAGGCGGCCTTTGGCTATAGCCGCTATTCCTTCCCCTTCGGGATCCTGCCGTTCTCGGGACGCTTCTTCGCCTCGACGCCGACGCGCGGGGATGTGGTGGTGTTCAAATTCCCCGGCGACAACTCGACCGACTACATCAAGCGGCTGATCGGCTTGCCGGGCGACCGCATCCAGATGAAGGACGGCGTGCTCTACATCAACGACAAGGCGATACCGAAAATTCACGTCGACGACTATGTCGAGGATTTCGGCGGCATGCCCCATCACGTCCCGCAATTTCGCGAAACGCTTCCCAATGGCGTGAGCTACAACGTGCTGGATCGCGATCCGCAGGGCGACCTCGACAATACTCAGGTCTTTATCGTGCCCGAGGGCCATTATTTCATGATGGGCGACAATCGCGACAATTCCGCCGACAGCCGCGCCAACGTGGGCTATGTTCCGTTCGAGAATTTCGTCGGCAAAGCGGAAATCATCTTTTTCTCCACCAATGGCAGCGCGCATTTCTGGGAAGTCTGGAATTGGCCGTTCGCCATCCGCTACGGCCGGCTCGGCAAAGTCGTCTACTGAGTTGGACCTGTCCGCGCTCGAAGAACGGCTCGGCCATCATTTTCGCAATCGCGATCTTCTCACGCTCGCGCTATCCCATGCCAGCATCGGCGCGGCATCGAACGAACGGCTGGAGTTTCTCGGCGACCGGGTGCTTGGCTTGATTGTGGCCGAACGGCTCCATGCCGATTTTCCGGGCGAGCCGGAAGGCGGTCTGGCGGTGCGGCTGAATGCGCTGGTGCGCGGCGAGGCCTGCGCGAAAGCAGGCGAGGCGGCCGGCCTCGCGCCCTATCTGATCATGGCGTCGTCGGAATCGGGCAGCGGCGGGCGGCGCAAGAGCGCCATCCTTGCCGGCGCCTGCGAGGCGGTGATTGCGGCGGTCTATCTGGACGGCGGCTTGGAAGCGGCCCGCCGCTTCGTCTTGCGTTATTGGGACGAGTTGTTCGCGTCGTTGAAAGCGGAATTGCGCGATGCCAAGACGGCGCTGCAGGAATGGGCGCAGGATGGCGCGCGCGCTGAGAAGACGCAGCCGGTCTATGCTGTGAAACAGCGGATGGGTCCGGACCATGCGCCGGTCTTTACGGTGGAGGTTCGCATCCCCGGCCAGCAATCCGAACAGGGTGAAGGCTCGACCAAGCGGGACGCCGAGCAGGACGCGGCGCACCGGATGTTGTTGCGGCTCGGGCTGTGGAAGGAATGAACAAAGTGCAGACGCGTAGCGGTTTTGTGGCCGTTCTGGGTGCGCCCAATGCGGGCAAGTCGACGCTGGTCAATGCGCTGGTCGGCCAGAAGGTCTCCATCGTCACCCAGAAGGTTCAAACCACGCGCATTCCGGTGCGCGGCATCGCCATGCGCGGCGATGTGCAGATCGTGTTTATCGACACGCCGGGAATCTTCGCTCCCAGACGGCGGCTCGACCGCGCCATGGTGAAGGCGGCGTGGGGCGGGGCAGCCGATGCCGATGCGATTTTCGTCATGGCAGATGCGCCGGAACTGTCTGCCAACCCGAATGGGCTCGCGGCCGGAGACACCGAACGTATCATCGAAGGGCTGAAACAAGCGGGCCGGCGCGCCGCTCTGGTGCTGAACAAGATCGATGCGATGCGGCGCGATGCGCTGCTGCCTTTGGCCGCGCGCCTTCAAAGCTCGGAAATGTTCGATCGCACCTTCATGATTTCGGCGACCAAGGGCGATGGGCTTGGAGAGCTGCTTGATTATGCCGCCGGTTTCATGCCCGAGGGCCCATTTCTTTATCCCGAGGATCAGGTCGCCGACATTCCCTCGCGCCTGCTTGCCGCCGAGATCACCCGCGAAAAGCTCTATCTCAGGCTGCATGACGAGCTGCCCTATGCGTCCACTGTGACAACCGAGAGCTGGAAGGACCACAAGGACGGCTCGGTGCGCATCGATCAAACCATCTTTGTCGAACGCGAAAGCCAGAAGGGCATCGTCATCGGCAAAGGCGGGCTCACCATCAAAGCCATCGGCGAGGCGGCGCGGCACGAGATGGAAGCGGTCTTCGACCGCCGGGTGCATCTGTTTCTCCACAGCAAGGTCGCCGAACACTGGGGAGACAGTCACGAACATTACCGCGAATGGGGCTTGGAATACCCAAAGGATCAATGAGTTGATGGGATATCCCCAAGCTGTGGATGAAGTTTGGTCCCAGGCTGTGAACAACGGGAACAACACCGCTTTCGACCTCCCCCTTGTGGGGAGGTCGGCGAGCATTGTGAGCCGGGTGGGGGGCAGCGTTGCAATTCCCCCCACCCGATCCGCCTTCGCTGTGCTCCCGCGTCTCGACCCCCGATCAAGTCGGGGGCAGGCTCTCCCCACGAGGGGGAGGTGGGAGAACGGCGATGGAATGGGCTGACGACGCCATTGTGCTGAGCCTGCGCGCCCACGGCGAATCCAGCGGCATATTGGAGGCCTTGACGCGGGATCATGGCCGGCATTTGGGACTCGTACGCGGCGGTTCGTCCTCCAAGGGACGCGCGGTGCTCCAGCCAGGCAACCGCGTGAGATTGGTCTGGCGGGCGCGCCTGTCCGAACATCTCGGCATCTTCACGGTAGAGCTCGCCCGGTCGCGGGCGGGCGACATCTTCGAACAGCGCGCGGCGCTTTGCGGGCTGAATGCGCTATCGGCGGTTGCCGCGGCGGTGCTGCCCGAACGCGAGCCCCATGAGGCGGCCTATGAAGGGGCCGATGCGCTTCTCGATGCGATTATGGCGCATGAGTTTTCCGATTGGGCGCGTCTGTTCGTGCATTGGGAGATCGGGCTTTTGAATGAGCTCGGCTTCGGTCTTGACCTTGCGCGCTGTGCGGCCACGGGAACGGGCGATGATCTCATTTATGTTTCGCCGCGCACCGGCCGCGCGGTTTCACGCGGCGCGGGCGAACCCTATCGTGACCGGCTGTTTCCCTTGCCCCCCTTCCTGCTCGGACGACAGGCAGGGGACCCGCGCGCCGCCGACCTTCTCGCCGGGCTGCAATTGACCGCCCATTTTCTCGATCAATGGCTAATGATGCCGCATGACAAAATGATGCCGGAAGCGCGGCAGCGGCTTACCGATCTTGCCGCTCGCGCCGCAACCGAATCGGCTTAATGCTTCGAGACGCCAGGCCGCCTCATCCTCAGGAGCACGCAACGCGTGCGTCTCGAAGGGGCGGCTTGGCTCCTCA
>JAXDMY010000166.1:0-5310 GCA_034665805.1 Alphaproteobacteria bacterium | reverse complement strand
GCGGATCCACTTCTGCTGAGCGCTCGGGATGCTGCCGAAATAATCGGCGGCTTCCTTCAGCTCGGCTTCGCTGATGTCCTTCGCCATCTCGACCATGACAGGGGCGCGATTGTTGGTCCGGTTGCCGTCGCGGAACTCATGCATCTGCTCGGTGATATAGGTCGCCGTCAGGCCCGAGACGCTGGCCGATTCCGGATGGCCATTGCCGTTCGGAAGGTGGCAGAGCATGCAGGCGCGCACATGAGGCGCCCGGCCGTTCTTCACCGTCGGCGGCATCGCCGGATGCTCGTTCGGGAACCAGTCCGGGGGACCAAAGGCGTTGTTGATCTGCACCTGAGTCAGCTTCATGCCGGTGGGCGCACCCTTGGCCTGGAGCAGCTTGGTGCCGTCCGCCGGGGGTAGACCCTGCGGCGCCACAGGATAGGCCCAGCTCAGGGCCGATTCGGCGCCGAACGCCGCCGCGGGCAGCAGGGCAACCAGCGACGCGATAAGCAATTTCCTCATTAAGTCCTCCCGGTTATTCGCAAGGTGCTAGAATAGCGGTCCGCCCCCGGAACATCAATGTTTCGACAGCCTGATCCACCTGTTTCTAAATGGGATTAACGCAAGACTGGTGCGGTCGAGAAGACTCGAACTTCCACGGGTTGCCCCACTAGCACCTCAAGCTAGCGCGTCTACCGTTCCGCCACGACCGCAACTGAATGAGGGGGCGGCGGGGTGTAACAAACCCAGCCTCCGATGTGAAGGGCAGCAAGAGGCCTAGATGCCGTCGCCGTCGATGCCGGCATGGATGCCGCATTCGTCCTTTTCGAAACCGGCCCAGCGGCCGTCGCGATAGCCCTCGCCCGCAGCCAGGCGACGCGTGCAGGGCAAACAGCCAATCGAGGGATAGCCGTCATTGACCAGCGGGTGTTTGGGAAGCCCATTGTCTTCGACATAACGGGCAAGTTCGGTTTGCGTCCAATCCACCAGAGGATTGAAGCGGAAACGGCCCTCCGACAGCTCCACACGCATCATCGCCGCCCGGCTCGTCGTCTGAAACCGTTTGCGGCCCGTGATCGTGGCGGCAAAACCTGCGATGGCCCGGCTGAGCGGCACGACTTTGCGGAAATTGCAGCAGGCATCCGGGTCGCGGCTCCATAGGGTGCCTTCCGGATCTGTCTTCTTGCGATCGTCGGGATGGGGCCCAATGGCGCGAATATCGGTCAAACCGAGCACATCCTGCAGCCGGTCGCGATAGCGCAGGGTTTCGCCGAAGAGCTTCCCCGTGTTGAGGAACAACACCGGAATCGCCGGATCGACCATGGCGATGTGGTGCAGCAGCACAACGGATTCGGCGGCAAAGGAAGAGACGACCGCGATTCGTCCCGGAAACGCCTCTTTCAAGGCGAATTCCAGAAGCCCGTGCGTGTCCAAACCTTCCGTGGCATTGCGCAGTCTCGCCAGTTCGTCGCGCATGGCGCCCAGCGGGACGGACCGCTCTGGTTGATGTAACGGGATGACGCTCACGCTGCCCAGCCTCTCTCGGCGAGAAGCGCCTGGGTGCGTTCCGAGACCACACTCGCAGCTAAGCCTTGCGCTCGCCATTGGCTGCGCAATTCGGCGATCTCGTCCAAATGGCCTGCCCATTCCGGACCGAAGCGGCGCTGGAGATTTTCACGCAGCGCGTGCGATAGGCCGGGCGCCCGTCCACCTGTCGAAACGGTCAAGAGGAGGTCGCCCCTTCTGACCTGGGCCGGCATGTGGAAATCGCAGAGTGCAGGTGTGTCTTCGACATTGACGATCACCCCTGCCAGATGCGCGGCCCCGGCAAGCTCGCGGGACCGCACCTCGTCCAGCCCCACGATAAAGAGGATGTGCAGCCTGGCGATTTCGCCGGCGTCCGGAAGCCCACCCGAATAGACCCTGGGCTCCGTGATCCCCGCGGCTGCCAGCATCGCAAGACGCCGAGCCAGTCCGTCGCCAGTGCCCGTTATGCCGATACTGAGGTTTGAGCCATCCAGGATGATGGGCAACATGGCCGCTCCGAAATCGCCAAGGATTTCACATAGAGCTAAGCCCGCGCCCCTATTAATGCAAGAATTTTATGGGAAATAAATTTATCAACAGTACTTGTGGTGTTATAATTGCGATTACGACATCAAGATTTCGCTGATCGAAACCGCGATGCGATCCCCTTCGATCAGGATTTCGCCCTTAGCGACCGGCTTGTTGTTGGCCAGAATTGTCACCGGCTCATCCTGATGGGAGTCCAGCTCGATCACGGCGCCGCGGCCCATGCGCAGCAATTGATGCATCGGAATGACCGAGCGGCCCAAGAGGACCGAGATCTCGACTTTGACGTCTTTTACCGATGACATGCTTTCCATGAACGAACCCGGTGATGATGTGGATGACGATCCTGGCCCATTGTGCTTTCTAGCCCGTTAATGGGCACCGCTGACCCGGTCGACTGGACGATAGAGGGAGATTCCGTCCCTTACGCGGAGGCTGTCCAGCGCATGGAGGTGCGCGTCGAAGCGATTCGCAGCCGGGCGGCGCGCGAACAGGTGTGGCTGCTGGAGCACCCGCCCCTCTATACGGCTGGGACCAGCGCACAGGACGGCGATCTAATCTCGGCACGCTTTCCCGTCTTCAAAAGCGGCCGCGGCGGCCAATACACCTATCACGGGCCCGGGCAGCGGGTGGCCTATGTCATGCTCGACCTCAACCGTCGCAAACCCGACGTGCGAGCGTTCGTACACACGCTGGAGGAATGGCTGATCCGCGCGCTTGCGCAATTCAACGTCAAGGGCGAGCGCCGGCGCGACCGCATTGGCATCTGGGTGGCACACGGGGATGGACGTGAAGACAAGATCGCCGCCATCGGCGTGAGGCTGCGCCATTGGGTGACGTTCCATGGCGTGAGTCTCAATGTCGACCCGGAGCTGGAACATTTCTCCGGCATTGTGCCGTGCGGCGTGCGCGACGAAAGGTTCGGCGTCACCAGCCTTGCCGCGCTTGGCCTGCCCGTAACGATGACCGATGTCGACGTCGCGCTTAAGCTCACGTTCAAGGAGATCTTCGGGCCAGTGGCCGATCCTCAATTGATCGAAGGGTGAGCAATAAAAGGCTTCGCAGGCGCCATCCAAAGGATACAGTCCGGCTCCACAAATCTTGCAGGGGGCTTCCATGCCGCGCGTATCATTATGGTTTTTTGCCGTTGCGCCGATTTACGTCCTGATCGGGATGAGCTTTGGCATCTTCATGGGAGCTACCGAGAATTTCACTCTGGCGCCCGCGCATGCGCATCTCAATCTGCTCGGCTGGGTGACCATGGCGCTTTATGGGACCTTCTACGCCCTGGCGCGAGAGGCCTCCAAGAAGCTCGCCTGGACCGTATTCTGGCTGAACAATGCCGGCGTCGCGATCATGTTCCCCTCGCTCGCCATGGTCCTGTCATTTGGCGATGGCTCGCCGTTTCTCTTTCCGTTGATCGTCAGCGAATTCCTGGTGCTGAGCGGGATGTTGTGCTTCGCGTTCTCGGTGTGGAGCGTGCTGATGAAAAGCGCGGAGGCGCCATTGGGCGCGGCACTCAGACCGACGGCCGCCGAATAAAGCCCAGACTCTCGGGCGGATCGACCGGCTGGAGATTGAGCGCGGTGACGTGCGCGCCGGCCGGTCCCTTCATGCAGGCGGCGATGAAGGCTTCGACCTCTTTGGTCGGGCCCGAGGCCACCGCTTCGAGTGAACCGTCGCCACGGTTGCGCACCCAGCCCTTGAGCTTTCGCGCGTTGGCTTCGCGCACCGCAAAGTCGCGAAAGCCGCAGCCTTGCACCGCGCCTTCGATGCGGATGTTCATGGTGGTGAAATCGTCGCTCATCGCACTCCCATTGCCGCCAATGCCAACGCTCCAGACGCAAGAGCAAGGACGCCTATGAGAGCAAGCTTCCATCCGAAGCGAAAGCCCCCCAGGACAATCGTTGCGGCCATCTTGGTCACCATATTGGCGGCACCCGCAAGCAGGATGGCTTCCGCGGCAGTCATCGCCATGATCGATACGCCGGCAAGCCTTGCGGTGGAAAGCGTGATCGGATCGACATCGACGAAACCGGAAATCCCCGCCAGAGCCAACACTCCCGCATCGCCGAAGGCGCCGCGCAGAAGTTTGGTCGCAACAATGATCGCGGCTAAAGCCGCGCCGAACTGCAGCACGAAGCGAAGGTCGAGCGGATTTTCGAAGAGCCGGCGCGCGGGTGTCTTCTGCCGTCCCGCATGGCGATGGAAATAGACCGCACCCAGCCCGAGCACGAGAAGCGCGGTCCCGATCGGCGGTCCAAGCAGCATGAACAAGGGCGGATAAAGCGCGACGGCGATGGCCGTCATGCGAATGAGGCTGACCATCCATGCGATGAGAATCGCAAGGGACAGCATCTCCTGGCCACCCGGCGCTTGGGCGGCGAGGCGCGCGTAGTTGATCGTCACCGTGGTCGAGGAGATGATGCCGCCGGCCGCGGACCCGATCACCAGCCCGGTTTGCTCCCCCAGCGCCCGGACCGCGACATAGCCGGCGAAGGACACCGCCCCGATCAGTACGACGAGCAGCCACAGCTCGTAGGGATTGATCGCATCCCACGGATCGATCGGCATGTCCGGCAGTACCGGCAGCAGGACGAACGTCATCGTCAGCAGCACCACGACAGAGCGCAGCTCCGCCCAAGTGAGCTTTTTCAGAAATTCGTGCAGCGAAGTGCGCGCGGCGAGGAGCCCGACCATTACGACGCCAGCGGCTCCCGCTACGGCGCGGTTTCCCAGCACCGCAAAGGCTCCGAGTGCGAAGACCGTCAGGCCCGCGATTGTCGTGGTGACGGAGTAATCCTTGCGCGCCACCGATTCGCGCCATTCGAAAAGCGTGAAGGCCGCCGCGAATGCGAGGCCCGCCGCTGCCATCGGCACGGGTCCGAGCGTGGGAGTCATCGCGCCCCACAGCCCACCGAGCAAGCCGATCAGAGCAAAGGTGCGAATGCCCGCCGCGCGCCCACCATCGGCGAAATCTCGTTCACGCCAGCCGCGCTCCAGCCCGATCAGAAGACCGATCGCAAGCGCCAATCCCAGCCTCTCGAAGAGGTCACGCGTGTCCACAATTCAATCCCACTTCCCCGCTCGAATTGTAGGGATACAGAGGCGCGGCGACAAACGCCGAAGGTGCTATTTGGGGGAGAGGCTTAGTCTAATTTGGGCGATTAGACCGCTGCTAGTACCATCCATGAACCTAAAACGAGACCAGGGCTGCCCTGACCGATAGCGCGAAACGCGGCGGGTCCGTAGATA
>JAXDMY010000165.1:0-3273 GCA_034665805.1 Alphaproteobacteria bacterium | reverse complement strand
TTCTCGACCGCGAGGCCGCCGAATACCCCAAGCCGCCGCCGCATTACCGGCGTGTGCTCGCCAACCGGGTCGCGGGCGTGTTCGGGCGAAAGTCGCGCGGCCCGACCTCGAATGACCGCCAGGGCTCGATCAACTGAGAGCGGTCCCGTCCGCAGAATGGAGAACGAGATGAGAATCGAAGGACCGGACAGAGCTCGACTGCTGGCGATGACGGGCTTTTGGCTGAGCGTGCTGTTCATCCTGCCCATCGTCGCCAAATGACCGCTGCGGCGAGGAGGCGCACCCTTCTCGCCACCATCCTCCGTCAATGGCCGTTAAGGGGCCGTGTCATGCCGCATTATCGAATCTACACAATGACGAAGGACGGGCATATTCATTCCGCGCCCGTAAGCTTCGATTCCGAGGACGATCGTGACGCCATCGAGCGCGCTGAGGTCATGAAGAACGGCTTGGACCTCGAGGTATGGCAAGAGCGGCGCCGCGTCGCCGTGCTCAGGGGCGTCCCGCAAGATTAAAATCTCGGCCAGGGTCAGATCCGACGGTCGCCACTGGTCTCAGTTTCCGCAGCTTCGGGCGCATAATCGGCCACCGTCCGGTGACCTGCTGTTTCCATTCGGGTGAGGCCCTAGTTCGGCCCCCTGTCCCCGATTCTTGTTATCGGTATCTAACTCGGTGGTAAGGACGCGATCCCGCCCATTGCCTCTGAAACGCGCGGGATCGATATCGCTCCACCAGACGCCAAGGTTATCTATTCCACGCTCGCTGGCATCTTCGCCACCGACATCAATGGTTGCGCCACTTGGTCAAGCAGCTGGGCGGCATTCTGCTCTTCCCCAAGGGACATTGTGAGAAGCTGGACAATCGCCGGTTGGCGCAGCTGCATCGCCAAATTGCGCGCGGTGGTGTAGGCCGCTATTTCATAGTGCTCGACCCGTTGAGCAGCACCGATCAAGCCGAGGTCTGCAGGGGCATCGTCCTTCTCTTTGCTCTCGCTCATAACCTCCTCGCCTTCCTCGACCAGGCCTGCCATTCCTTTGCAAGGCTTGGCGCGGGCGGGCGCACCCAATATCTCAAGGCTTTCATTTAACCGCTCGACTTGTGTCTCGGTCTCCGCAAGATGGGTCTCTAGCAGGCCTTGCAACTGCGTGGAGCGCGCCGCCTTGGCCATTTTCGGCAGCGCCTTCAGAAGCTGCTTCTCGGCATGCAACATGTCGCGCAACTGATCCACCAGGAGCTCCTGGATGGGCTCGGAGACAACCGGGTCCGTGCTTTCAGCGTGGACGGAAGAAGCTTCGGTGCCGTTGAGATCCTGCAAGGCCGGCGATTCGACATACTCCCAAGGTTCGCCCTCATTCCAAGGGCCGCGGGCATCGACCTCGCCGTGGTCCCCTTCGCCGGTCGAGTCGTTGAAGAACTGGTCGACAAGCTTGGGCGTGGGCGCAATTTTTCCGATGCTGAAGGGTGGCTTGCCCATGCTCTCGAGCGCGAGTGTGAACGCGCGCATATGCGTGATCTCCCGCGTCATGAGGAACTGGAGCGCGTCCTTGGTGCCGGCGTCGCGGCAGAAATTGATCAAGCGCTCGTAGACGATTTTCGCGCGCGCCTCTGCGGCGATGTTGCTGCGCAAGTCGACATCCAGCTCGCCGGTGATCTTCAGGTAGTCGGCCGTCCAGGCATTGCCCATTGAATTATAGAGGTTGACCCCGCCGCCGCCGGCGATCGCGATAAGAGGATCGATTTCGGCCTCCTCGCGAACGGACTTCAGCGGCTTGAGGTGCAGGCGGGCCAACGTGCCCACGATTTCCAAGTGGCTGAGTTCCTCGGTGCCGATATCCATCAACAGGTCCTTGCGCGCCGCGTCGTCGCAATTCAGGCCCTGGATCGAATACTGCATCGCCGCCGCGAGCTCGCCGTTCGCGCCGCCGAATTGCTCGAGAAGCATGTTGCCGAACGCAGGGTCCGGCTCGTCGACGCGAACCGTGTACATAAGCTTTTTCACGTGGTGATACATTGAAAACACCCGTTGTTGGAGAGTGCGGAAGGCGAGCCAGCCACATAGGGATAAGCCGAGGTGACGACCAAGGCTCCGCCCGGCTCGAATCTTACCGAGTATGTGCGCTCCAATGTCCGGGTGGCGACATTCCACGGCTGGGCACGCCGCCAGCCCTAAGCGCAGACGCTACCCGCGCCGCATCTAACCGAAGACGGGCATATAGCGGCGTGTCTGTGACGATCGAGTGCGACGGAGATCACACAAGGCACCGCCCACGCGCCGCAGGAACTGCGGGGCGGCCATCAAACCTGCGGACGAGATTGCGGGGTCGCCGCACGCCGTGAGCGCCAGCCGCGCCAAAACTCTTCCAAATAAGGAAGGAGCTCGAAGAGGACTGCCGCACTCAGGGCGGCTGAGACATACATCCATGGAAGCGGGCGCGGCTTGAACGCGAAATCGAACCGCGCGGCCCCCCATCCGAACAGCGCTATGAACTGGTCCCAGTGCAACGCGACGACCAGCAACAGGCCCATCAGCGGGACCATTTCCAGGAAGCTGTGGACATGCTGCTCTAGCGGGCCGACCTCGCGCCTCGCGGTCGCGTAGTAGAGGTCCCACAAGGCGGTCGCTTGATGGAGGAAAAAACAGAGGATCATTACGAGGATGATCGCGGCGTTGATCTCGAGGAACAAGGCGGCCAGGACGGGGATCCCCATTTCGACCAGTTGAAGGAGGTGAAGAACGGACTCGCGCCACCCGCTGGTGCGCTCGATGTGAGACGCGCGATGGCAAAGATAATCCGAAAAGCCCGCGGCCAACCACAACGGGAGAATTAAATACATCAACATCGTCTGAAGGATTTGGTCGGTCTGCATCCGATGGTCCTCCCCGCCGGCGCGGCTCGCCTTAGACGGGGCGTTTGGCCCCCTACTTGATCTTTTCCAGAGGCACAATCGCAGGAGCGTTCAGCACCTCGCCGTCCACGGCGAAATGCGATCCATGGCACGGACAATCCCAGCAGCGCTCGAGCGAATTCCAATGCACCAAGCAGCCCAGATGGGTGCATTTGGCGGAGCGGCGGAAGATCGTGCCCTTCTCGTCGCGAAAGGCTGCTACTTTGCTCAAACCTTCGCGCACGATGGCCCCCTGCCCCGGTTTCAGCTCATCGACGGATGAAATCTCGCCCGGCGCCACGTATTCGGCGAAGTTCTTCACCGCCGTGATGTTTTCGGCGACAAAGTTTCGAACCGCACTGGGCGTCGTGCGCGACGGATCGTAAA
>JAXDMY010000164.1:0-8844 GCA_034665805.1 Alphaproteobacteria bacterium | reverse complement strand
CGCTGACAACCCGATATCAACAATAAGCGAACTTCGAAACCACGACACTATGCACCCATTAGCGCGCGCGGCAGCCTGAACTCCACGTCTTCGCGCGTGACGACCGATTCCTGCATCGTCAAATCGTAGCGCGCGCGAAACGCCTTGATCACCTCTGTGACTAGAACCTCGGGCGCGGACGCGCCTGCGGAGAGCGCCACCACATTCACGCCGGCAAGCTCGGCCCAATCGATCTCGCCGGCATTTTCGATGAGGCGCGCGCGCTTGGCGCCGGCCTTGCTGGCGACTTCAACCAGTCTTCTCGAGTTGGATGAGTTGGCCGAGCCGATGACCAACACCAGATCGGCCTGCGGCGCGACCCGCTTGATCGCGTCCTGGCGATTGGTCGTTGCATAGCAGATGTCTTCCTTATGGGGCCCGGCAATATCGGGGAAACGCCGCTTTAAGACGCCGACGATGTCCGCCGTGTCGTCCACGGAAAGCGTGGTCTGGGTGATATAGGCAAAGGGCACGCCCGAAGGAGGAACGAAGCGCTCGGCATCGGCGAGTGTTTCGACCAGGGTCACGGACCCTGCCGGGAGTTGTCCCATGGTGCCGATCACTTCCGGATGGCCGGCATGGCCGACAAGGATGATCGAACGCCCGGCGGCGGAATGGCGTTCGGCCTCTACATGCACCTTCGAGACGAGCGGGCAGGTCGCGTCGAGATAGAAGAGCCGGCGCCGCTGAGCTTCAGCCGTAACGGTCTTGGCCACGCCATGGGCCGAGAAGATCACCTTGGACCCGTCGGGTATCTCGTCGAGCTCTTCGATGAAGATGGCGCCGATCTTCTCCAGCCGCTCGACGACGAAACGGTTGTGCACGATCTCGTGGCGCACATAGACCGGCGCGCCATATTTTTCGATTGCAAGCTCGACGATGCGGATCGCCCGATCGACGCCTGCGCAAAAGCCGCGCGGCGCCGCGAGCAGCAGCGTCAGGGAGGGTTTCCGCCCGGGAGTTTCGCGCAAAGTCTGGTCCATCGCTGCCATCATAGCGCGGCTTTTCTTCCCTGCCTTGCTTCGTTACAGTCCGCCGCGCCTGGTGTGGTGGTTTTGAAGTTCCTAAGATTTCCATGGCATTCACGTTTAGGAACTTAAAATCCAAAAACCACACTAGATTCAATAAATTGCTAGTGTGGCTTCGAATCCGAAATTCGCCAGGAGTGTTGCCCAATCTATTGCGAATTTCGGATTCGCCACACTAGGTTAAACGGGCTTTTGAACGGATATTTGATGCGCCGCTTGCCTTTGCTCACGCTTCTGCCGCTCTTGCTGCCCCTCTCGGGTTGCGAAACCTTGGGGCTTACCACTCCCTCGCCGCCGGACTTTGCGCAGGAAATGGGCCCAATCTGTCCCTCAACCGGGGTGCTTTCGGACGCGGTGACCGTGACCAAGCTTCGGCCCGGAACGCAGGCGGCTTCGCCAAGCCCTGCCAATATCGCCTTTACGGCCGAGATGTCGCAGGCAAAGCTGGATTGCAATTACAACCGCGGCCAGAACAAGCTCAGCGTGGATATCAATTTTGCGGTCAAGGCCACACGCGGGCCTGCCGCCATGGGAGCCGATCCGCAGCTCGATTTTTTCGTGGCCGTCGTCGATGCCGACAACAACATCATCAGCAAGACCGTCTATCACGGCAAACCCGATATGGCCGGCCGGCCGACCAATATCTATACCCAGAGCGTCGACAATTTTCCCGTGCCCCTGGCCATGGACCGGCGTCCCTATGACTACGAGATCCTGACCGGATTCCAGCTCACGCCGGACGAGTTCGCTTTCAACCGCATTCCCAGACCCCTGCCGGTTCCACGCGCCGCCGCCCGATGACCTCCCTGCTATCCGAGCTTTCCGCGACCGCCGGCGCCGCGTTCGCGGCCGAAGGTCTGCCCGTGGAGTTTGGGCAAATTCAGGTCTCCGACCGGGCCGACCTCGCGCAATTCCAATGCAATGGGGCGCTGGCCGCGGCGAAGCTCGCCAAGTCCAATCCCCGAGCTATTGCGGAAAAGATCGCCGCGCGGTTGCGCGATACCGGTCTGTTCGCGGATGTCTCCATTGCCGGACCGGGTTTCGTCAATCTCAAGCTCAAGGACGAGGTCTTGCAACAAAGGCTGCAGCGCCTTGCGGCCGAGCCCGAATCCGCAATTCCCGACAGCGGCGCCGGCAGCCGCGCGATCGTCGATTTCGGCGGACCCAATATCGCCAAACCCATGCATGTCGGGCATTTGCGTTCCGCCATTATCGGAGATTGTCTCCAACGCCTCTTTCGCGCCAATGGTTGGGAGGTCACCAGCGATGTGCATCTGGGCGATTGGGGCCTGCCCATGGGGCAGCTGATTGCCGAGCTTGCGATCCGCCGCCCCGATCTTCCCTATTTCGATCCCGCCGATAGAACTCCGTACCCGGAGCATTCGCCGGTCAGCATGGACGATCTGGAGCGGCTTTATCCCGAGGCCGCCGCCGCCTGCAAAGCCGATCCGGGTCAGCTCGAAGCGGCGCGGCAGGCGACCCTCGAGCTCCAAGCCGGACGGCCCGGCTATCGTGCGCTGTGGCGCCATTTCCACAATGTGTCGGCGACGGGCTTGACGCGCGAGTTCGAAAGCCTGGGCGTGGTGTTTGACGAGTGGAAGGGCGAATCGGATGCCGACCCGCTGATCCCGGAGATGATCGAGAAACTGAAGGATGACGGGCTTGCCGTCATGGATCAGGGCGCTTTGATCGTTTCCGTCGCGAAAGAGACCGATACCAGCGAGATGCCGCCGCTGATCCTGGTGAAGTCGGATGGCGCGGTGAACTATGCCACCACCGACATGGCGACCATCGTGGAACGCGTCCGCGAGCATGACCCCGATCTGATTCTTTACGTCGTCGATCAGCGCCAGCATCTGCATTTCGAACAGGTCTTTCGCGCCGCCACAAAGGGCGGCCTCACGGGGCGTGCCGGGCTCGAACATATCGGCTATGGCACGGTCAACGGCAAAGACGGCAAGCCCTTCAAGACACGCGCCGGCGGCGTGATGAAGCTCTATGACCTCATCGCCATGGCGACCGACGAAGCGATGAAGCGTCTCAATGAACAGGGCCTGGCCGCCGATTATCCGGACGAAGAGCGCAACCGCGTCGCCAAGGCGGTGGGCTTGGCGGCGATCAAATTCGCCGACCTCTCCAACAACCGCGTATCGGGTTATGTGTTCGATCTGGAACGTTTCACGCGCTTCGAAGGCAAGACCGGTCCCTATCTGCAATATGCCGCGGTTCGCATCAAATCGATCCTGCGCAAGGCGGAAGGGGAGGGCTATAAGAGCGCCGCGCCGGTTATCCGTTCCGAAGCGGAGAGCAAGCTTGCATTGCAGCTCCTTGCCATGCCTGAGGCGCTGCTTTCTGCCGAGACCAAGCGCGCGCCCAATCTCCTCTGCGACTTCGTCTTCGTTCTGGCGCAGAATTTCAGCCGGTTTTACACGGAGCACCACATTCTTTCTGAAAGCGATGAAGCTTTGCGGGCGGCCCGGCTCGGGCTTTGCGCACTCACGCTGACCCAGATCGAACGCGCCCTCGATCTCCTTGGCATCGAAGTTCCGGAGCGGATGTAAGGCGACCTGAAGCTGGACATCATCCTGAGCCTACCGAGCGAGCCGGTAGTGTCTTAGTTTGAATTTTCGCGGCGGCGGAAAGCAAATCTAGCGGCCCTATTATGATTCGATCGGCCTACTCATATGCACCGTGAAGCCGCCTTTGAACTCTTCCTCTCTGTCCACTCGGTAGCCGAGCTTGCCGTAGAGTTGAACATTCTCAGCAAAGAGCTTGTTTGTATAGAGTTTGATTTCGCTGAACCCTAATGAGACCGCCACCTTTTCAGCGTGCGCCATCAGCTTCCGGCCAAGGCCACGCCCTTGAAAGGGCGGTGAAACTGCCACGTTTTCGATAAGTAGGTGATCGGCTTTCGGGATCGTCTCGATGAGTGCAGCCAGCTTCCCCTCCACGTACAGAAGATCAAAGCGATGTTTCCGTACGGCCTCCGCATAATCCGCTGTCATCGGCATGGGCTCGCGACCAATTACTGGAACCCATCTGGCGTAAGCCGCTCGCGTTAGTTCTCGGATCGCGGGGGCGTCCATTGCCACCGCCTGCCGCAACTCCTCTGTATCGCCCACTCTTCCAGCCTCAGCCGGTTGCTTCCACGGCTAGGCAAAGATTTGCAGGTGTGGCGAGAATCCGCAAAGGGATCGGTACTGAAATTCAAACGGAGTCACCACCCGCGCGGCTGCTTCATTGACTTAAGGTGCCTCGTCCCTAATATCCGGGTCGACGGTCGGGCCCGCCGTGAGGCGCTACCCGACGGTTGGTGATTGATCCCTCGCGGGAGAGACCCCGCCTTCGCCAAGGCTTCGGCGGGCATGCCCGCTTCCCAGCAGCGAAAGCGAGACGCCGAAGGAGCAACCGCCCCGGAAACTCTCAGGCAAAAGGACCGCGAGGGCTTAGCAGTCTGGATAGCAGGGCGGCAGCCCTCACCGAAGGGGTAAGCCGAGTTTTCGGCCATTCTCTCAGGTCCAAGGACAGACGGGGCGCGTTTCCGGTTCACCTGCCGGAGCGCGAGCCCATGATTTTGGACCTGAGATGACAGAGACCGTTCTTCCTTCCAAACTGCAAACGACGCCGCTTCATGCGCTGCACGTCTCGCTCGGCGCCAAGATGGTGCCGTTCGCGGGCTACGAGATGCCGGTGCAGTACCCGACCGGCATCATCAAGGAGCATCTCCATACGCGCGCAGGCGCAGGGCTCTTCGACGTCTCGCATATGGGGCAGGCCTTCCTCGACGGCGAGGATGCGGCACGCGCCCTCGAACTGCTGACCCCTGCGGACATCATCGGCCTCAAAGCCGGCCAGATGCGATACGCATTGCTGCTGAACGATGAGGGTGGGATCAAGGATGATTTCATGGCGGCGCGGCTCATTGGCGAGCGCGCGCTCTACCTCGTCGTGAATGCCGGGACCAAGGATGCCGATTTCGCATTCATCGCGGCGCGCTTGCGAGGCACCGCCATCCTACGTCCGCAGGCGTCGCGGGGCCTGTTGGCGCTGCAGGGGCCCCAAGCGGAATTGGTGCTGTCGCGCCATGCGCGAAACATCGCGAGCCTCCCCTTTATGAAGGTCTCGCGGACTGAAGTCGCGGGCGCGCCGGCGATTGTCAGCCGCTCGGGATATACGGGCGAAGACGGCTTTGAGATCTCGCTCGAGGCCAAGGATACCGAACGCGTGGCGCGCGCGCTGCTGGCCGAGCCGGAGGTGCTTCCCGTCGGCTTGGGCGCGCGGGATTCGCTGCGGCTGGAAGCGGGCCTCTGCCTTTACGGCCACGACATCGACGAAACGACTTCGCCGATTGCGGCGGGGCTTGCCTGGGTGATCGGAAAAAGACGCAAGCTCGCGCGCGATTTTCCGGCCGCGGAACGGTTGATGAATGAGCTTCTCGAAGGCTCCAAGCGCAAACGCGTCGGCCTGCGCCTCGCCGACAAGGCGCCGGCGCGCGAAGGCACAGAAATCGTGGATGCCAAGGACATGATCGTCGGACGCGTTACCAGCGGCGGTTACGGCCCCAGCGTGGCTGCGCCCATCGCCATGGGCTATGTCGACACCGAATTTGCGGCAGATGGAACCGAGCTCGGGCTTCTGGTTCGTGGGCTGAAGCGTCCCGCTCAAGTCTCGCCACTTCCATTCGTGCCACACCGATACAAGCGAGCCAGCGAGGGATAGATGACGGAATTGCGCTTCACGCAAAGCCACGAATGGATCAGTGTCGAGGGCGGTATCGCCACCGTCGGGATCACGCAATTCGCCGCCCAGCAATTGGGCGATGTGGTCTATGTCGAGCTGCCGGAGCCGGGAAAGAAGCTGGCCGGCGGCGCCGAAGCGGCCGTCGTGGAAAGCGTCAAGGCGGCGAGCGAAATCTACGCGCCTGTGGCGGGCGAGGTGACGCAAGCCAATCGCGCCTTGGCCGGCGACCCGGCCAAAGTGAATGCCGATCCGGAAGGGGAGGCTTGGTTCTTCCGCATGAGGCTTGCGGATGAAGGAGCGCTTGCCAAACTCATGACAAAAGATCAGTACACGGAATTCGTCAAAGGATTGTGATTCGCCGATGCGTTATCTGCCCCTGACCGCGGACGACCGCAATGCCATGCTGGCGAAAATCGGCGTCTCCTCGGTCGACGAATTGTTCCGCGATGTTCCGGAAACGGCGCGCCAACCGCGCTTCACTCTTCCCGCCCATGCCGGCGAGATGGAAGTCGAGCGCGCCCTTGGGCGGCTGGCGGCCCAGAACACCGCGGCGGGAAGCGGCCCTTTCTTCTGCGGCGCGGGCGCCTATCGCCATTACGTGCCGGCTTCCGTCGATCATCTGATCCAGAGGTCGGAATTCCTCACCTCCTACACGCCCTATCAGCCGGAGATTGCGCAAGGCACGCTGCAGGTTCTGTTCGAATTCCAGACCCAGGTGGCGCTGATCACCGGCATGGAGGTGGCGAACGCCTCGATGTATGACGGCTCGACCGCGACGGCCGAAGCCGTGCTGATGGCGCACCGCATAACGGGGCGCAATCGCGCGGTGCTCTCCGGAAATCTGCATCCGCATTACGCCGAGACCGTGCGCACCATGGCCGGCCTTGCCGGTGACCTCGTGACCGGGCCGGTCACGCTTGGCCGCGCGGATGACCTTGCGCCGCTGATCGATGATGAGACATCCTGCGTCGTGGTGCAGAATCCGGACGTGTTCGGGCTCGTGCGCGATCTGAAACCCATCGCCGAGGCGGCCCATGCCAAAGGCGCGCTTCTCATCGCCGTCGTTACTGAACCAATATCGCTCGGGCTCGTGGAATCGCCCGGCGCCATGGGCGCGGATATCGTCGCGGGCGAAGGCCAATCGTTGGGCAATGGGCTGAATTTCGGTGGCCCCTATGTCGGGCTCTTCGCCACACGGGAAAAATTCGTGCGCCAGATGCCGGGGCGCCTTGCGGGTCAAACGATAGATTCGCAAGGCCGGCGCGGCTTCGTGCTGACGCTATCGGCGCGCGAACAGCATATCAGGCGCGAAAAAGCGACCAGCAACATCTGCACCAATTCCGGACTGTGCGCGCTGGCCTTTTCCATCCATCTTGCTTTGCTCGGCGAGACCGGATTGAACCGGCTTGCCCGGATCAATCATGCGCGGGCGCTTCAATTGGCCGGCCGGCTTAGCAGCATCCCCAACGTCCAGCTGGTCACCCCCGTCTTCTTCAACGAGTTCACTTTGAAGCTGCCCAAGCCGGCGGTGGACGTCGCCGACGCCTTGGCCGATCTGGGCATCATCGCCGGGGTGCGCGCATCGCGGCTTTACCCGCATCAGCCGGAGTTGCGCAATCATTTGATCGTCGCGGCGACGGAGACCAACACCGATTCCGACATGGAAGCCTATGGGCGCGCGCTCGCCGAGGTGCTCGCATGATGAACGCGCAAGGACGGCCCACCTCGTCTGGAATCGCCGATAAATCCGCCGCGGCTACCACGTCCGGTCATCACGGCCTCGACCACGAGGAGAAACTGATTTTCGAGATCGGCACCACGGATGTCACCGGTGTCGATCTTCCAGAGATGGATTTGGCGACGGATCGGCTTGGCGGGTTGGCGCGCAAACAGCCCATCGGTCTGGCGGGTCTCACCGAACCGCAGGTGATGCGCCATTATGTACGGCTGTCGCAGCGCAATGCCTCGATCGACGCGAGCTTCTATCCGCTCGGCTCCTGCACCATGAAGCATAATCCGCGTCTGAACGAGAAGCTCGCGCGGCTCGCCGGATTCGCGGACATCCATCCACTGCAACCCCAGAAGACGGTGCAGGGCGCGCTCTGCCTCATCGGCGAGCTCGCCCGCTGGCTCAAGGAGCTTACCGGCATGCCGGCGGTGGCGATGACTCCCAAGGCGGGCGCGCATGGAGAATTGTGCGGGATGCTGGCCATCCGCGCGGCGATTTCCGCGCGCGGCGAAACCCGCACCCGTATCCTGGTGCCGGAATCCGCCCATGGCACGAATCCGGCAACCGCGGCTTTGTGCGGCTTCACCGTCGAGTCCATCAAGGCCGCGGAGGACGGACGCGTAGATCTCGGCGCGCTCAAAGCGGCGCTCGCACCCGATGTGGCCGGAATCATGCTGACCAATCCGAACACCTGTGGATTGTTCGAGCGCGACATGATCGCCATTGCCGACGCGGTGCACGCGGCGGGCGCCTATTTCTACTGCGACGGCGCCAATTTCAATGCGATCGTCGGCCGTGTGAAACCGGGGGCCCTTGGCATCGATGCCATGCACATCAATCTGCACAAAAGTTTTTCCACGCCCCATGGCGGCGGTGGCCCAGGCGCCGGCCCGGTGGTATTTTCCGAAAGGCTGGCGCCTTTCGCGCCGTTGCCGCTCTTCGTGCATGACTCCAAAGGCTTTCGCCTGATCGAAGACATGGAGGAAGCGCGTGCGACGGGGGCAACGCCGCTTGGGCGCATGTGCGCGTTTCATGGTCAGATGGGCATGTTCGTGCGCGCGCTCGCTTACATGCTGTCGCATGGCGAGGACGGACTGCGGCAAGTTGCTGAAGACGCGGTGCTGTCGGCGAATTACATCCTCGCCTCGCTGAAGGATGTTGTGAGCGCCCCCTATGAGGGTCCCTGCATGCATGAGGCGCTGTTCGACGATGAGTTCCTGAAAGACACCGGCGTAATCACGCTCGACATCGCGAAAAGGCTGATCGACGAGGGCTTCCACCCGATGACGGTCTACTTTCCGCTGGTGG